>JAICLM010000038.1 GCA_025927435.1 Thermoleophilia bacterium
CGACGCTGCGAACCTCAACCTCCCCCTCGCTCCGGGAACCGGTGACGAGGGCTGGCTTGCCGCCGTGCGCGAGGCGGCAGCCTTCGCCGCGCCCGCGCGCGCCCTCGTCGTGGCGCTCGGTGTCGACGCCGCGGCGGGCGATCCGGAGAGCCCGCTCGAGGTGACGCCCGCGGGGTACCACGAGGCGGGCCGGATCCTCGGCGAGCTCGGCCGCCCCACCGTCGTCGTCCAGGAAGGCGGATACGACCTCGCCACGATCGGGTCGCTGGTCGTCGAGACCCTGACCGGTGTAGAAAGCAGCGCATGAAACCGCTTCCGGACGGCGGCACGATCGGCGTCGGCGCATTCGCCAGCTCGTACGACATGCGCTCGGAGGTCGAGCGCGGCGTCGAGTGGTGGGAGAGCCGCGGCTACCGGGTGAAGCTCGCCCCGGGCGCCTACGCGCGCGACGACTACGTCGCCGGCGACGCCCGCAGCCGCACCGACGACCTGCACGCACTCTTCGCCGACCCGGAGGTCGACGTCGTCCAGACGCTCCAGGGCGGTTTCGGCTCGAGCGAGCTGATCCCCCACCTCGACTTCGACCTCATCGCCGCCAACCCGAAGCCGTTCGTCGGCTACTCGGACATCACGTCGTTGCACGTGCCGATCCGACAGCGCGCCGGCTTCCCCACCTTCTACGGGTACGGCCTGATGGGAGTCGGCGACCCCGAGACGAGCGATTTCACGCGGGAGCGGCTACTCGCCGTGCTCCGCGGCGACGTCACCGGCCCGGTGCCCCCGGATCCCGACGATCCGTACGTGCGCGCGATCGCACCCGGCCGCGCGACGGCGCCGCTCGTCGGCGGCTGCCTCTGGCTCCTCCTGCAGACGCTCGGCACCCCGTGGGAGCTCGAGACCGACGGCGCGATCCTCTTCTTCGAGGACACGCACGCGCCGCCGTACTACGTCGACGGGCAACTGACCCAGCTCCGTCACGCGGGGAAGCTCGACAACCTCGCGGGAGTCGTCGTCGGCGAGATGAACAAGTGCGACTACGGCGACCTGCCGCGCGACGTCTCCGACTGGCGGGCGACGAAGTCGATCGAGGACGTGCTCGACAAGCATCTTCAGGAGCTCGGCGTGCCCGTGCTCTACAGGCTGCCGCTCGGACACGGCAAGCACCTGGCTTCCATTCCGCTGGGTGTCCGTTGTACGCTCGACGCGGACGCACGGACGTTGACGGTCGAGGGGTCCCCATTTCAAGCGTGACCAAGCTCGGGGGCTAAAGGGAGGGCAAGATGACGAAGAAGAGGTTGCTCGCGGCGCTACCGCTGTTCCTCGGGGCGCTGACACTCGCTATCGCGGCAACCGGCTGCGGTGGCTCGAAGAGCAGCACCAGCAGTAGCAGCAGCAGCGGCGGCACCTTCCGCCTCGGCACGGCCAGCGGCATCGACTCCCTCAACCCCTACGTGGCCTTCAACCAGGACGCCTACAGCGCGTTCGAGTACACCTATCCGATCCTCGTCCAGTACGACAGCAACCTCCACTACGCGCCGTTCTTCGCCAAGTCGTGGCACGCCTCGAACGACGGCAAGACCTGGACGTTCAAGACCCAGCCGAACGCCAAGTGGACCGACGGCAAGCCCCTGACCGCGGCCGACGCCGCCTGGACGATCAACACCGACATCAAGTACAAGGACGGCGGCGCCGCGAACGCGGCGGGACTCGTCAACCACATCACGAAGGCAACCGCGCCTAACGCGACGACGCTCGTCGTCAAATACGACGAGGCGCCCGGGCCGACGTGGGTGCTCGGCCAGTTCCAGCAGTTCTTCATCCTCCCGCAGCACATCTGGGCGCAGCACATCGGCAAGGACGGCGCCGGGCTCAAGACGTTCCCGAACAACGCGCCCGTCGTCGGCTCCGGGCCGTTCACCCTCGTCAAGTACCAGAAGAACCAGATCACGCTCTTCAAGCGCAACGACTCCTACTGGGGCACGAAGCCGAAGATCGACGAGTTCGGGCTGCAGCAGTACTCGAACGACGACGCGATGGTCACGGCGCTGAAGTCCGGCGACCTCGATGCCATCGAGACCGTCCCCGCGACCGCGATGAAGACGCTCCGCAACGCCGGCTTCGAGGTCTCGGACGTGCCCGGTCTCGACCAGACCGACTTCATCATCAACTCGAATCCCCAGAAGAAGACGCACCGGGAGCTCCTCGACCTGAAGGTGAAGGAGGCGTTCGACCACGCGATCAACCGCCAGAAGATCGACGAGGTCACCTTCCTCGGCGCGGCGCAGCCGGCCGTCTCGATCATCCCCGCCCCCGCGGGCGCCGGCTGGCACAACCCGCACCTGAAGCCGGTCACCTTCGACCTCGACCTGGCGAACAAGCTCCTCGACCAGGCCGGGTTCAAGCGCGGCCCCGGCGGGATTCGCGTCGCGGACGGCCAGAAGATGTCCTACAACGTCGTGGCGCCGACCGACGTCCAGAGCATCCCGCGCACCTTCCAGATCCTCCAGACCGACTTCGCGAAGATCGGCGTCCAGCTGAAGCAGCAGGCCCTGGACTCGAGCGCCGCGTTCGCCAAGATGACGAGCCCCAACAACACCTACCAGGGGTTCGACCTGGCGATGTGGGACTGGACCGCTCTGATCGACCCCGACTTCATGCTCTCGGTCGTGACCTGTGACCAGTACGGCGGCTGGAGCGACTCGGGGTACTGCGACAAGGACTACGACAAGATGTACACCGAGCAGCAGGTGGCCCCGAGCGAGGCGAAGCGGCGCCAGATCGTCTGGGCGATGCAGGCGAAGCTGTACAAGGACCGGCCGTACCTCTGGCTCGCGAACGACGACTCCGTGGCCGCGGTCTCGTCGGACTGGGCCGACTTCCAGAACACGGCGCAGGGACCCTTCAACGAGCTGAACATCGAGAGCCTGACCCAGGTCCACCAGAAGTAGGGCTCCTCGTGCGGGGGACCGACTACGTCCTGAAGCGCGTCGGATTCGCGATCGTCACCGTCTTCGTGGCGGTGACGATCAACTTCGTCCTTTTCCGCCTCGCTCCCGGCGACGCCGTCACGAACCTCTCCCGCGTGCCGCACGCGACCCCGCAGCTCCGGCACGCGCTCGAGGTGCAGTTCGGCCTCGACAAGTCGAAGTGGCAGCAGTACGTCATCTACCTGAAGCAGCTCGCTCACGGAAACCTCGGGATCTCGTACACGAACCAGCAGCCCGTGTCCACGAACCTCCGCGACAAATTGATCAACACGCTGCCGATGGTCACGCTCGGCACCGTGTTCGCGATCGTCTTCGGCACGTTCACCGGGGTCATCGCGGCCTGGCGGCGCGGGACGAAGGCGGAGCGCGCGACCGTCTTCAGCGCGCTCGGCTTCTACGCCATGCCGACTCAGTGGCTCGGGTTGATGCTGATCATCATCTTTGCGGGGGTCCTGCCGACCGGCGGGATGACGAACGAGTTCCTGCTCGACCCGCCGTTCTGGACGCACGTCAGGGACCTCGCGTCGCACATCTTCCTGCCGGCTCTGACGCTCGGGCTCGTGCTCTACGGCGAGTACACGCTCATCGTGCGCTCGGCGATGCTCGAGACGCTCGGCGAGGACTACATCCTCACCGCCCGCGCGAAAGGGCTCAAGCCGCGGACGATCGTGCGCAAGCACGCGCTGCGGAACGCGCTGCTGCCGATCACCACGCTGATCGCGCTCTCACTCGGCTACATCGTCGCCGGCGCCATCCTCGTCGAGATCGTGTTCTCATGGCCGGGGATCGGCAGCGCCGTCAACGACGCGGTGCACCAGCGTGACTACCCGATGCTGCAGGGGGCGTTTCTCGTGCTCACGGTGTCGGTGATCTTCTTCAACCTGGTCGCCGACCTCCTCTACTTCCGGCTCGACCCGAGGATCACGGAATGAGCGAGGCCTCTCTCTTCGTCGAGGCGCCGCCCGAGGGAGGAAAGAGCCGGCGCGGCTTCGTGCTGCGGACGATCCGCCGCCAACCGGCGGCGCTGGCCGGGGCGCTGTTCCTCCTCGCGATGACGGTCACCGCGATCCTCGCCCCGTGGATCGCCCCGTACCCCCTGCACGAGCAGGTCGGGCCGGTGTTCGGTCACCCGTCGTGGCAGCACCTGCTCGGCCTCGACGACGGCGGCATCGACATGGTCACGCTCCTCATCTGGGGCCTGCGCGTCTCGCTCGTCGTCGGCTTCGCGGCGACGCTCGTCTCGATGGTGATCGGGGGCACGGTCGGGCTGGTCGCCGGCTACTTCGGCGGCGGCACCGACACCGTGCTCATGCGGATCACCGACTACTTCCTCGTCATTCCCGACGTCCCGTTGATGATCGTCGTCGCGGCGATCTGGGGGCCGAGCCTCTTCCACATCATCATCGTGATCGGGATCCTGCTCTGGACGAGCACCGCACGTGTGGTCCGGGCCCAGGTGAAGAGCGTGCGCGAGCGGGTGTACGTGAAGCGGGCGCGCGCACTCGGAGCCGGACACGCGAGGATCGTGGTGCGGCATGTGCTGCCGCAGGTCGCGCCTCTGCTGATCGCGAGCACCGTTCTGACCATTGCGGTCGCGATCTTCGACGAGACCGCGCTCGCATTCCTCGGTCTGAGCGATCCGAGTGCGATCTCACTCGGCAAGCTCATCGAGAACGCAGCCGAGCGGGCCGCCATCTCCACCGGCGCCTGGTGGGCGATCGTCCCGCCGGGCGTGCTGGTTGCGGCGCTCATCCTCGCCTGCAGCCTTGTCGGCGGCGCGCTGGAGGACGCGCTCAACCCGCGGCTGCGCGTGGCTCACCTCTCGGCGCGCTCGTTTCGGCTGCGGACGCTCGTCGGCCGCGGGAAGGGCGCCGTATGAGCGAGTCGCTGCTGCAGGTCGAGGATCTCCACGTCTGGTTCGACCTCGAGGACGGCGGCGAGCTGCACGCCGTGCAGGGCGTCAACCTCTCGCTCGACCCGGGCGAGCGCCTCGGGCTCGTCGGGGAGTCCGGCTGCGGGAAGACCACGACCGCGCTTGCGATCATGGGCCTACTCCCACCGAACGCGAGCGTCTCGGGGCGTGTCCTGCTGGAGGGGGTCGACATCCTCGCGGGTGGCGAGGAGGCAATCCGTCCCCACCGCTGGGTGGACGTCGCGATCGTCTTCCAGGGAGCGATGAACGCCATGAACCCGGTGCGGACGGTCGGCCAGCAGATCGTCGAGGCGCTCGAGCTCCACAATCGCGCCAAGGGAGTGAAGGCCCGCGCTCGGACGGCGGAGCTGCTCGAGGCCGTGGGCATCCCGGCCGGCCGGGCGACGCGCTACCCGCACGAGCTCTCCGGTGGGATGCGGCAGCGCGCGGCGATCGCGATGGCGCTGGCGTGCAACCCCAAGGTGCTGATCGCCGACGAGCCCACGACCGCGCTCGACGTGATGGTGCAGGCGCAGATCCTGGAGCTGCTCGACGGGCTCTGCCGCGACTTCGGCCTCGCGCTCATCCTCGTCACACACGACCTCCCGGTCGTGGCCCAGCTGTGCAACCGCTGCGCGGTGATGTACGCGGGCGAGATCGTCGAGCGTGGCCGGCTCGAGGCCATCTACCACACGCCCGGACACCCCTACAGCCGGATGCTGTTCGCCGCGTCCCCGGATCTCGCCGGGCTCGGCGAGCCGGTGATCTCGATCCCGGGGGCGCCGCCGCGACTCGACCGACGGATCGAAGGCTGCCCGTTCAGGCCGCGCTGCGACTCGAGCTTCGAAGCCTGCACCGTCCGACCGCGGCTCGAGCCGCTCGCCGCCGATCACGACGCCGCCTGCCATCTCAACACGAAGGTGCCCGCATGAGCGCGGAGCCGGCCCTCCTCGAGGTCGAGGACCTCGTCGTCCGCTACCCGATCCACCGCGGTCTGGTCGGGTCGGCCACCCGCCGGCCGCGCCGCAGCGTGCATGCCGTCGAGGGTGTGTCGCTGTCGCTGCGGCGGGGAGAGATGCTCGCCCTCGTCGGCGAGTCGGGGTGCGGCAAGACGACGACCGCCCAGGCGGTGCTGCGGCTCGTCGATCCGGTCTCCGGCTCGATCCGCTTCGACGGCCGCAACCTCGTGCCGCTCGGCGCGCGCGAGCTTCGCCCGCTCCGCCGCCGGATCCAGGTCGTCTACCAGGATCCGTACGAGTCGCTCGACCCGCGGTTCCGCGTTCGGGCGGCGGTCGAGGAGCCGCTCCTGATCCACCGTCTCGGAGGCTCGAAAGCCGAGCGGGCGGCACGGGTCCGCGAGGCGCTCGTGCGCGTCGAGCTCTCCCCACCGGAGCTCTACCTCGACCGCTATCCGCACGAGCTCTCCGGCGGCCAGCGCCAGCGGGTGGCGATCGCGGCGGCGCTCGTCCTCGAGCCCGAGGTGCTCGTCGCCGACGAGCCGGTCTCGATGCTCGACGTCTCGGTCCGGGCGGGCGTGCTCAACGTGCTCGACGGCCTGCGCGAGCAGGGCCTCGCGATCCTGATGATCACGCACGACCTCTCGACGGCGGTCCGCTTCGCGCAGCGGATCGCCGTCATGTACCTCGGCCGCATCGTCGAGGAAGGGCCTGCCGCAGCGGTCGTCGGCAACCCGCAGCACCCGTACACGAAGGCGCTGCTCTCGGTCGTGCCGCGGCGCGACCCGCGCGACCGGACCCGCCCGCAGATCCTGCGCGGCGAGACGCCCGACGCCGTCGCGATCCCGAGCGGCTGCCGCTTCCACCCGCGGTGCCCCGTCGCGATCGAGCGCTGTTCGCACGAGGATCCCCCGCTGGCGCAACCCACCTCGGCCGAGGAGGGACATCGCGCCGCGTGTCTGCTCCTGCCCTCCGCTACGGACTCATGACGAGCACCGTCCGCTCCCGGCTCTTGGGGCTGCCGGGCTCGTAGTACGGCGCGGCCCAGTTGGCGCTGCGACCGGCGAGCTGGAGCGGCTTGTCGTCGGTGGCCGTCTCCATCACGGCACGGAAGCGGTAGTGGTCGACGAGCTTGATCGCCTCGATCGCGTACTTGGTCGCGATGTCGCGGTCGGCGAAGCAGACGAGGTTGTCACCGTTCTCATGCTCGCCGCCCTTGGCGAGATTCGAGGAACCGCCAAAGGCGAGCGGGTTCTCGCCGTTGAAGTCGGTGACGACGAACTTGTGGTGGATGACCTGTCCCGCCCCGCCGCTCCACTCCTCCTGGAACGGCGCAGGGACATGCTTCGAGAGGTACGAGAACGGGATGAACGTGCCGGGGTCGCCCGACTTCTGCACGCGCAGGTCCCCGTCGAGCCGCTGGGTCGTGCCGAAGGCGTACAGCTCCGGCCGGGCCGGCAACGCCTTGATCGCGTCGAGCAGCTGTCCCCCGCCCGTGCCGATCTCCATGATCGCGAACAAGACCGAGCTCTTTGCACTCGTGACCGCGTCGGCAACACGCTTCAGCGACACGTCGGGGTCGTGATGCGGGCTGAGGCAGACCGAGTAGCTCGGGAGGCCATCGTGGCCGCCGGCGTCGTGCCAGCTCGCGGCGAGCGGGCTGGACGCGTAGCCCTTCGGGTCGTCCCAGGACTGCTGGAACGCCTGCTCGTACAGCGCCGCGGTCGCGGGGTCGTCGAAGACGAAGATGTTGTTCGACTGGACGTAGAGCCCGCGAACGCTGAAGTTCGCGGAGCCGCTCAGCACCTTCAGCGCGGCGTCGTCGCGTTTCTGGATCATCACCTTGTCGTGCGAGAAGCGCTGGAAATGGCCGACTTTGATCTCCGCGCCCTGGTCGACGAGCCAGGCGTGGGCTTTCGGTTCGAGCGCCTTGGCACCGACGTGAGTGTCGGAGTCGTCGAGGTACATGCGCAGCCGCGAGCCGAGCTGCCCGAGCTGCTTGATCACATCGGGCTCGTCGAGGTCGTAGGCGAAGACGTCGAGGGAGCGCGACTCGTCGGCGAGCGTTTCCGCGAGGAAGTCGAAGACGAGGCAACGGGCGTGGAAGCCGAGCCAGTGGTACTGATCTTGAAAGCTCGCGGTGTCGAAATCGAAGGTGGCCGGCGACGGCTCGATGGCCGCGTTGTGGAACTGCTCTGCGTAGGCCTGGGAGGAGACGTACCCGCGGGTGAACCCGAGCTGGAACGGCGCCGGCCCCGCGTGCATCAGGTCGACCTCGACCTCCGCGGACGGGCCGGCGGTGAGCGCGGTCTCGCTGCCCGGCTGGAACAACATCGCAGTGGCCTTGTAGGTGAAGGAGCCCGGCTTCACGTCGGGCGGAAAGTGCACCCAGTGAAACTTCTGCAACGGAGCCTCGTCCGTCGGCGTGTACTTCCGTTGCTGGAGCTTCGTCGTGCCGGTGAGAGCCTGGCCGAAGTTGAGCCGGTTCAGCACCGGGAACGTCTTACCGTCCGGGTCCGTGTACTCGACGGCGAAGCCGGCGAGGTCCGCCTGCCGGGATTCGTCCAGATCGAAGGCGAGCAGGAGCGCCCCGTCGCCCCAGTAGGCGCAGAAGGAGAACCCGTCTGACCGCGCGGATGCCGCCATCAGGGCTGAGCGGGCGGTAGTCCCTGGCTGCGCAGCTCCCGGGCCGCGAGCGCGATCCCGATCTGCAACTCGGTGAGCGGCGATGCTTCACCGGTCGGGGCGGTGGTGAGCGCCGCCTTGACCTGCGCGGCCTTTCGTGTCGCTGCCTCCTCGACGAGGGCGTCCCGGCCGGGGGCGGGCCTGGGCGTCGTTTCGGTCAGGAGCCCGCCGAGATCGTTGGCGACCTTGGTTCGCTTTCCCATGTAGTGGGGGTGGCCGGAGTCGAGCCAGGCGAGCAGCTGGGGAAGGTGAGAGTGATGCTCCTCGAGATCCGCTTCGCCGCAGAAGCGGAGCAGGATCGTCTTGATGATCGACGTGTGGTCGAAGACGGTGTGCGAGACGGACGCGCGGGCGACCCAGGGCGAGACCACGAGCGCGGGAACGCGGATGCCGTATTGACCGAACAGTGCAGGGTCGTCGTCCTCGGCCGCGGGCGGCAGCACGTGGTCGTGGAAGCCGCCGTGCTCGTCGTAGGTGATCACGAGCAGCGTCTTCTCCCAGAGCGGCCCGGACGCGAGCGCGTGGTAGACCGAGAGCACGAGCAGCTGCCCGTCCCGCACGTCCGACGGCGGGTGGTCGTCGTTCGAGTCGCCGCCGTACAGGGTCGAGTCCTTGAAGTTGGGGTCGATCCACGAGACCGCCGGCAACTTCCCCCGCGCTGCGTCCTCGAGGAAGCTCGAGCTCGCCTCGTCGATCAGCGGCAGCTCCTTCAACCTGGTCTTCCACGACAACTTCGTCTTGTCCACGTAGGCGAAGCGGTCCCAGTGCGTGAGCCAGTAGTGCTTGTCGACGCAGCGCAGGGTGCCGGGGTCGTACGAGTACCAACGCCAGGGCACGTCGTGCGCGTCGAGGTGCCGGACGAACGCCGGGAGGTCGTAGAACGGCGCTTCGCCCGAGGGCTTGTCGTCCCGCGTGCCGTCGGCGCGGCCGGCGATCGCGTACAACCGGTTGGGCCAGGTGGCGCCGGGAACCGAGCTGAACCAGCGGTCGCAGACGCAGAACTCGGCCGCCAGGTGGTCGTAGACGGGCAGGTCGGCGGCGTCGTAGTAGCCCATGACGAGGCCCGGGTCGTGGCCGGACACACCGCGCTGTGCGAGCTTCGCGGCAAAGCTGTCGACGAAGCCGCTCATCTCCCCGCCGGCGATCTGGACGCTCGTGGCCAAGCCCGAATGGTCGGGATCCTCGGCCGGCTCGAACGCCGTTCGGTCGAGATGGTGGATCGGATACGACCGGCCGCCGTAGTCATTCGTCATCCCCGCACGCAGGCCGTCGACGTCCGCGCGACCACCCTCGAGGCTCAGGTAGCCGAGCATGTGGTCGAAAGACCGGTTCTCCATCATCAGGACGACGACGTGCTCGATCTTCGCGAGGCTCACTTCGGCAGCACCGTCGCCTGCGCTTCCACGATGTCGCGGTAGAACGCCTCGCGGAGGTGCACCCCCAGCACCGCCGCCTGCGCTTTCGCGCGCGCGAGCAGACCGGCGCCGGTGACGCCGAAGAATCCGAGCACGGAGGCGGCGACCGCCGTGCCGGTCCGCGTGGTGTCGGAGCCGAGGGCGTAGCCCGCGGCCGCCATCAGCGCGATCCCGCCGAGGAGGAGAAAGGTCTCCAGCGGCAGGGTCTGCGCGACCCGGAGCGCCTGGCGGAACGCCAGCTTCAGCCCGAATCCCTTCGCGAACGAGATCGGATCCCGCGAGCCGAGGAGGACGTCGCGCCAGTTGTGCACCTGTCCCCGGAGTGCGACGAGGGCCGCCTCCGACCGGTCCCGTACCTGATTGTCGGCCACGAGCGTGCACCAGCGGGTCAGGGGTCCGCGCACGGCCGAGCCGGTCAGAGGCGCGAATGCTCCCTCGAGCATCGCCAGGCAGGCGCCGAGCATCTGCTGGCGGCGCGGGCCGAGCAGGAACTCCCAGCTGCCGGGATGAGGCGGTGAGTCGGTCGACTCCAGGGTCGGCTTCGTCGCCGGCGCGGGAAGGTCGGGATCCAACGCCCAGAACGCCTCGGCGAGCCCGCGTCCGAGCTGGTAGGCCGCGAGCAGCTCGGCCGAGATGCCGAGGCCGTCCTGGATCTGCTCGTCCCAGTAATAGATCGCCTCCGACGCCGCCTCCCACGCCTTTGCGACCTCGCTTCCCGCCGGGAACGCGTCGGGCCGCACGGGAGCGCTGTCCTTTTCGGCGGCCGCGAGCTTCTGCTCGAGGTCTATGGCGAGCGCCTTGATCGTCTCGGGAGGCGACTCGTTCCGCTGCGGAAGGGGCTGGTTCAGAGCGAAGCGGTCCGCGAGCAGCCCCGCCGCCACGCGCGTCGCGATCTGCTGCTCGACGAGCGAGTGCTCCCCGCCGATCGGCAGCGCGTGGAACTCCTCGCGCGGGAACTGGTAATCGACCGTTCCCGGCGGCTCGACGTGGCCGTAGCGGAGCCGCCCCCGGAGCTCCGCCATCGACCAGCCGAGGTTCAGCGCACCCCTGAGCTGCTCGAGCTCGACCGTCGTCGGCCGGGCCTGAGCGGCGCTCACCGCCCCACCGCGACCTCGTTCTGCTCCAGGGTCTTGCGGAACGAATTGACGTATGCCTGCTGGTCGGGCGCGGTGAAGAAGTCGTGCGCGGCGTTCACGCCCCACGCGTACAGCGAGTCGGCCTCGGCCCTCGTGAGACCGAAGTCGGTGGTGCCGATCTGGTGCGTGGGAATCGAGACGGTGCGGGCCGAGACGACATGCTGCAGGTGCTCGCGATCCCAGGCCTCCGTGGCTGCGGAGAACATCGCCTTCAGCAGCGGCACCGCCCACAGCGGCCGCGGGATCTTCCGGTAGGGCAGCCCCTCCTCGACGTCCGAGCCTCCGTGGAGCCGGAACCCCCAGGTCGGCCGCTTCGGATTCGGACTGTCGAAGAGCCAGATCGGGAAGTTGGAGAGCAGTCCGCCGTCGACGACGTAGACGGGCTTGCCCTCACGATGGAGCACCACCGGCGTGAAGAGGAACGGGTAGCTCATGCTCATCCGCACCGCCTCGACGACCGGGAAACTCTCCTTGTCGAACGGCCTGCCGTTCTCGTCCGTGTAGTCGGGGAGGTCGTCAGGGAGGATGATCATGCGGCCCGTCGTGATGTCGGAGCCGATCACGTGCAGGCGGTGCTTCGCCCGCTCGTACTTCTCGTCGCTGATCTCGGGTACCTCTTCCCGCGGCGGCAGGTCGCGCCGCCTGACGTCGGCGAAGGTGAGCTCGCTCTTGTCCAGCTCCTTCGCCAGCGGCGACGCGGCGAGTTGCTCGCCCATCCACTCGAGGAAGTATCTGCCCGGCGCTGCCCCGCGCATCCGGAAGAGCGAGTTGAACAGTCCGCCGCCCCAGACCCCGCCCAAACCGGTGTCGGCGAAGCGCGAGTACTTCGCACCCGCGAGGAGCCTCTGGATGCCCGTGGCGTCGTAACCGGCCACGAGCAGCGCGGCGACGATCGAGCCCGCCGAGGTGCCGGCGACGTTGACCCACTCCTGCACGCCCGCG
>JAICLM010000060.1 GCA_025927435.1 Thermoleophilia bacterium
CGCCTCCGCGGCCGGCCGGGCCGGGATCGGCGACGGCATCTACGTCGTGGCGTACGGGAACGGCGGCGGGCCGGAGCGGCTCTGGTGGCTGCTGCGCCACTTCGGCCACGACGAGTGCGCGGTCCTGCTCGGGGGGATCGAGGCCTGGGGAGGCGAGCTGCGCGCGGGCGAGGAGGAGAGCGAGCCCGCCGAGCTAGTCCCACGCGAGCGGAGCGGCGACACGATCGCCGCGGAGGAGATCGCAAGCCGGCTTGCTGACCCGTCGCTCGCCCTCGTCGACGCCCGTGTCGCGAACCGCTGGCGCGGCGAGCCGAACGAGATCGACGATCCCCCTGGCCGGATCCCCGGCGCGGCGAACGCTCCCTGGGACGAGCCGCTACCCGAGCTGCCCGAAGGCGAGCTCGTCGCCTACTGCGGTTCGGGCGTCTCGTCCTGCGTGACCCTCCATCGCGCCTGGCTCTCCGGCCGCGACGGCCGCCTCTACCCGGGCTCGTGGAGCGAGTGGTCCAGGCGCGGACTACCGCTCGAGCGGAGCTAGCGCCGAACGCCGGCGCTCGCGGCGGTGAGCGCGAACTTCGTCAGCGATTTCGGCATCCGCTGCGCGTCCCTGACCGTCGCACGCAGGGCGTCGGCAAACTCCTCGACGTCCTCGTCCGTCACCACGAGCGGCGGCAGGATCCGGATCACGGCCATCTCGTGGCCGGCAACCTGGGTGAGGATCCGGCGCTTCGTGAAGAGCGGGACGATGACGAGCTGGGCGAACAGGCCGCGCTGCGCCCGCTCGATCATCCGGTACGTCATGCGCCCGCCCTGCGGCTCGCCGAACTCGATCGCCCAGGCCAGACCGAGCCCGCGCACGTCGCGCACGACCTCGAACTCGTCCACCAGGGGCCGCGTCAGCTCCAGCAGCCGGCGGCCGAGTCGGGCGCTCTCATCCACGAGGCACTCCTCGCGCAGCTCGTGCAGCGTCGCGAGGCCGGCCGCCATCGCGAGCTCGTTCGGCGCGAAGGTGGAGCCGTGCGACATGGCGTGTGACATCGAGTCGAAGACCGCCTCGTGCACCGAGCGCGCCATGAGGAGCGCGCCCGACGGGACGTAGCCCCCGGAGAGGGTCTTTGCCAGCGTGACGAGATCCGGCTCGAGTCCCCAGTGCTGGAAGGCGAACATCCGGCCCGTGCGGCCGAGACCCGTCATCACCTCGTCGACGCCGAAGAGCGTCCCGTAGCGGCGACAGAGCTCCTGCGCTCCCGCGAGATAGCCGTCGGGCGGGAGGTTGATGCCCTTGCCCTGCACCGGCTCGACGAGGAAGAGCGCCACGTCTTCCCGCCGCAGCTCGACCTCGAGCGCCTCGAGATCGCCGAACGGGACCTGATCGCAGCCGGGGAGCAGCGGCTGGAAGCGCGCCTTGAACTCCCAGTTGCCGTTCACCGAGGTCGCGCCGAGCGTCAGCCCGTGGAAACCGTGGTCGGCGGAGAGGACGCGCTGGCGCCCGGTTGCGGTGCGCCCGAGCTTGATCGCCGATTCGACCGACTCGGTGCCCGAGTTCGTGAACAGGCAGCGCTCGATGCGGCCGCCGGCGAGCCCGATCAGCTCCTCGGCGAGCAGGCCCGGCAGCAGAGTCGCTCCCAGCGCGAGCATCCCCGGGGTCTCCAGCGTGAGCGCCTCGACGAGCGCGGCGCGGATCCGTGGGTTGTTCCGGCCGACGCCGTACATCCCGAAGCCGCCGAGGAGGTCGAGGTAGCGCGTCCCGTGCGTGTCGTAGAGGTACGCGCCCTCGGCACGCGCCCACGTGCGGTCGAAGCCGATCGTGCGCAGAACCCGCACGAACTGCGGGTTGATGGTGTCCGCCCAGAGGTCGAGATCCTCGCCGCGCCGTGAGTCGAGCAGCGCTTCGAGGCTGAAATCGCTCATCGCGCCGGACTGTATCGACTGCGTTTCGCTTCGCAGTCCGCGGGTAGCCGACTAGATCATGGGTCTGGGCAAGCTGATGCTGCGGGCGACGCTCGGCGGCTACTTCTTCGGTCACGGGATGCAGAAGCTCGCCGGCTGGTTCGGCGGGCACGGCCCGGATGGGACGGGAGAGTTCTTCGAGCAGGTGGGGTTGCGTCCGGGGCGGGAGAGCGCGCTGCTCGCAGGTGCCGCCGAGGTCGGCGGCGGCTCGCTCCTCGCGCTCGGGTTCCTCACACCTGCGGCCGTGAGCATGCTGACCGGCGTGATGACGAACGCGATCCGGCACGTCCACTGGAAGAACGGCCCCTGGAACACTGACGGCGGCGTCGAGCTTCCAGCGCTCGTCCTTGCTGCTCTGGCCGCGCTGGCCGACAGTGGCCCGGGTCGCTTCTCGCTCGACGAGGCGCTCGGGATCCGGCTCCGTGGCCCGGTCGTGACGGCTCTTGCGATGGGTGCCGGGGCCGCGGGCGCGGTCTACTTCGCCGAGCATGGCCCGGAGCTCTTCGACGCTCGCGATGCCGACGACGCGCTGAGCCGCGCGACCGAGCAGGTCGGGGCGGAGAGCTAGCTCCCGCCGAAGCGCTCGAGCAGCCGGTCGACGACGTGGTGCGTCTCCGCGGCCTCTGTAAACCCGTGCGTGTCGGAAACGATTCCGGTTGCCCTGGATCCGGTAATACCGCATGAAATAGGGGAAAACCTGCAACTTGACTTTCGCCTGGGAACGGTTTATGGTCGCCGCACCGAAAACGTTTCCGGAGGCCAGGACGAGCACCATCCGTGAAGTAGCCGAACAGAGCGGCGTTTCCGTATCCACCGTCTCACGAGTCTTCAACGGCTATGGCGACGTGAGCGCAGCCACAAAGGAGCGGGTCCTTGCAACGGCACGCTTGCTCGACTACGCACCGAGCGCTGCCGCTCGCACGCTCGTGCGGCGCCGCTCGCAGTTGATCGGCGTCGTTCTCTTCACCGGCCGGGAGCACCCCGACATCGGCCACCCGTTCTTCCAGGACGTCCTCGTCGGCCTCAAGCACGGCATCGGCTCCGGCGGCTACGACGTGTTGCTCTTTGCCACCGAGCAGCCCCACTCGAGCGAGGCCGGCGCTCACTCGTACCTCCGCCGTGCCCGACACCACCATGTCGACGGGATCGTGCTGATGGGTGTCGATCGCGACGATCCCGAGGTCGCGAAGCTCTTCGAGGCGGACATCCCGCTCGTCGGCGTCGACCTCGAGGTGGCCGGAGCCAGAGCCACGCACGTCGCGTCCGACAACGTCAGGGGTGCCCGCCTGGCGGTCCGCCATCTACACGCACTGGGACATCGGCGGATCGCGACCATCGCCGGCCCAGCGGACCACAAGCCCGGCGCCGATCGTCTGGTCGGCTTTCGCGCCGAGCTCCAGGCGCTCGGCCTCGAGGGCCACGCGGGCTATGAGCAGTTCGGCGACTGGTACACCGAGAGCGGCGAGCGTGCGATGAACGCGCTGCTCGCGCTACCGGAACCCCCGTCCGCCGTCTTCGCCGCCGCGGACTTGATGGCGGTCGGCGCGATGAAGGCCGCCCGCGACGCGGGCCTCGGCGTGCCCGAAGACCTCGCTGTCGTCGGCTTCGACGACATCCAGCTCGCGTCGCTGCTCGACCCCGCGCTGACCACGATTCACCAGGACAAGGTCGGTCTCGGTCAAGCCGCCGCGCGAGCGCTGTTGGAGCAGATCGAAAACCCGCAATTGACGCCGGCCGCGTTGACGCTGCCGGTCGAGCTGATCATCCGCGCGTCGTGCGGGTGGACAAGGGAGGTGGGAGGAGCAGCAACGATCGCCAGTAGTCCCATCGCTGCAAGAACAGAAGGAGGAGAAGGGTGAAAAGCATCCTCGAGCGGCGGGGCCGTCTGGTCCTCGTCGTTGCGGTTGTCGCGATCGTCGCCACGGTGTCCGGTCTGTCGGTCAAGGGCGCCTCGGCGGCCAAGCGCAGCAACATCACGCTGACCATCGACGTGTTCGGTGACTTTGGGTACCACGACCTCTACAAGCAGTACGAGGCGTCGCATCCCGGGATCACGATCAAGGAAGACACGGAGGACTACGCGCCGCACCACACGGCTCTCGCCCAGCACCTCGCCACGGGCGCCGGAGCCGACGACATCGAGGCGATCGAGGTCGGCTTCATCGCGAACTACACGACCCAGTCGCGCTACTTCGTCGACCTGCGCAAGTACGGCGCCTCGAAGCTGAAGAAGCGCTACCCGAACTGGAAGTGGCAGCAGGCCGTCGCGCACAACAAGACCGTGGTCGGCCTCGGCACCGACGTCGGGAGCCTCGGCATCTGCTATCGCAAGGACCTGTTCAAGAAGGCCGGGCTGCCGACGAAGCCGGCCGCTCTCGCGAAGCTGTGGCCGACCTGGTCGAAGTTCCTCGCCGCGGGCAAGCGCTACCAGAAGCACGCGCCGGCGGGCACGAAGTTCATCGACTCCGGGAGCAATCTCTTCAACGCGATGATCGCGCAGGCCACTCCGGGCTACTACTCGAAGAGCGGCAAGGTGATCGTCAAGAGCAACCCGCAGGTCAAGGCGGCCTGGAACCTGACGATGCAGGCGATCAAGCTCCACGAAGACAAGGGACTCGTCGCGTTCGCCGCCGACTGGAATGCCGGCTTCAAGAACGGGACCTTCGCAACCGTCACCTGTCCTGCCTGGATGATGGGCTATATCCAGGGGCAGGCCCCGGACGCGAGCGGCAAGTGGAACATCGCCGACGTCCCGGGCGGAGGCGGTAACTGGGGCGGCTCGTTCCTGACCGTCACCAAGCAGTCGCAGCATCAGAAAGAGGCGGCCGCGCTCGTCAAGTTCCTGACCTCGCCCAAGTCGGAGACGTACGTCTTCAAGCACACGGGGAACCTGCCGAGCGAGGTTCCGGTGCTGAAGAGCAAGACGGTGCGGAAGTTCCGGAACCCGTACTTCAGCAACGCGCCGGTCGGGAAGATCTTCGCGAACTCGGCGCTGAAGCTGAAGCCGCAGCCTCTCGGACCGCACCAGGGCGACTTCCAGACGGCCTCGACCAACGCCATTCAGCGAGTGGAGCAGCACATCCAGTCGCCGAAGGCGGCGTGGAAGCAATTCCTGAAGGACGTCGCCACCGCTTCAGGCTGAGAGCCCTCCCTCAGCCGGGCCGGGCCGTGGGCGCACCCTCGACGCCCACGGCCCGGCTTGAGACGATCACGAGGAGCCCATGAGCGCGGTATCCGGAACGGGAAGGCCAGGCGAGGCCGTCGTCGCGCCCCGCGCGCGCCGCAAGCTTCTGCGGCGGCTCGACGCGAAGCTCTCGCCGTACCTATTCATCTCCCCGTTCTTCCTCATCTTCAGCGTCTTCGGGCTCTTCCCGCTCGGCTACACCGCGTACGTCTCGCTCACCGACCGGACCCTGCTCGCGCCGGTCGTGCACTTCATCGGGCTCCACAACTACGCGCTGCTGATCCACGACTCGTACTTCTGGAATGCCGTTGAGAACACGTTCGGGATCTGGCTCCTGTCGACGGTGCCGCAGCTCCTGCTCGCCCTCGTGATCGCCCACATCCTCAACACGAAGCTCTACGCGCGCACGTTCTTCCGCATGGCCATCCTGCTCCCGCAGGTGACCTCGCTCGTCGCCGTCGCCCTGATCTTCACGCAGCTCTTCGCCCATGACTACGGCTTCGTCAACTACGTCTTCGCGAAGTTCGGGGTCCACCACATCTACTGGGAGTCCGGCCGCTTCTCGTCGTGGGTCGCGCTCTCGGTGATGGTGATGTGGCGCTGGACGGGCTACAACGCCCTGATCTATCTGGCGGCAATGCAGTCGATCCCCGAGGAGCTCTACGAGGCCGCCGCGGTCGACGGCGCCCGCCGCTTCCGGCAGTTCATCCACGTGACGGTGCCGATGCTGCGGCCGACGATTCTCTTCACGGTGATCATCTCGACGATCGGAGGCCTCCAGCTCTTCACCGAGGCCTTTCTCTTCCAGTCGCGCACGAGCGGCGGGACGGGGGGCTCCGGCCGGCAGTACCAGACGATCGTGATGTACCTCTACGAGAAGTTCCTCGGCTCGACGCAATTCAAGTTCGGCTACGCGGCCGCGATCGCCTGGTGCCTCGTCCTGCTGATCGCGCTCTTCGGGCTCGTGAACTACTTCCTCGTCAGCCGGATCAGATCGGCGGAGACCTAGAAGTGGTCGCCCACTCCGAGGCTGTTCCGCGTCGTCGTCGGCGTTCGCACCGCGCGGTAGCGCGCCGCTTCGACTCGGCCGGGCCGTTCACATACGTCTTCCTGATCCTGGTCGTGATGGTGTCGCTATTCCCGCTCTACTGGTCGCTCGTGGTTGCGTCGCACGACAACGCGGCCGTCTACGCGTACCCGCCGAAATTGCTGCCGGGACCGAACCTGTTCCACAACATCCATCGGCTCTTCAATTCCGGGATCGTCAGCGTCGACTTCGCGAAGGCGCTCGTCAACTCGGCCATCGTCTCCTCGGTCGTCACGGTGACCGTCGTCTTCTTCAGCGCGCTGGCGGGCTTCGCCTTCGCGAAGCTCGACTTCCGGGGCCGGAAGCTTCTCTTCGTCCTCGTGCTCGCGACGCTGCTCGTGCCGGTCCAGCTCGGGCTGATCCCGCTCTACATCGAGATGATCCACTTCGGCTGGCTCAACAGCCTCAAGGCCGTCATCGCGCCGAACCTCGTCACGGCCTTCGGTGTCTTCCTGATGCGCCAGTACATCGCCGGAGGCGTGCCCAACGAGCTGATCGCCGCGGCGCGAGTCGACGGCTGCAACTCGTGGCGGGTGTTCTGGCACGTGATCCTCCCGGCCGTGCGGCCGATGGCGGCGGTGCTCGGCCTGCTGACCTTCATGAACACGTGGAACGACTTCCTCTGGCCCCTGATCGTCCTCAACGCCCGTAACCCAACCGTGCAGGTGGCGGTGGCCGACATCGCGACCGTCGCGTACACGCCCGACTACTCGCTGATCCTGACCGGCTGCTTCATCTCGATCCTGCCTCTGCTCGTCGTCTTCCTCCTGCTCGGCCGGCAGATCGTCGGCGGGATCATGCAAGGGGCGGTCAAGGGATGAGCACGGCTCCGTTCATCTGGGGAGCCGGGACGGCGGCGTTCCAGATCGAGGGCGCCACGCGGATCGACGGCCGCGGCGAGTCGATCTGGGACCGGTTCGCGGCCGGGGCCGGCAACGTCGCGAACGGCGACACCGGCGATCCGGCCTGCGAGCACTACTTCCGCTGGCGGGAGGACATCGACCTCATGGCCGAGCTCCGGCTCCAGGGCTACCGCTTCTCCGTCTCCTGGCCCCGCGTGCAGCCCGCCGGGCGCGGTCCCGTGAACCCGAAGGGGCTCGACTTCTACCGGCGTCTCGCCGAGGGCCTGCGCGAGCGCGGGATCCAGCCGCTCGCGACGCTCTACCACTGGGATCTGCCGCAGGCGCTCCAGGACGAAGGCGGTTGGGCGCAACGCGACGTCGTCGAGCGCTACGCGGAGTACGCGCGGCTCGTGCTCGACGGGCTCGACGGGCTCGTCGAAGACTGGATCACCCACAACGAGCCGTGGGTGACTTCGTTCCTCGGCTACGCGCAGGGCATCAAGGCTCCAGGCCTCCGGGACTGGGCCGCCGGCGTTCGGGCGGCCCACCACGCGCTCCTCGCCCACGGAGTCGTCGTCCGCGACTTCCGCGCAGCCGGGCGCGCCGGCCGGATCGGGATCACGCTCGACCTGACCGTGGCTCGTCCCGCGACCCAGTCCGCGGAGGACATCGCCGCGGCCGAGCGGCTCGACGGTCACCACAATCGGTGGTTCCTCGACGCGCTGCTGCGCGGTGCGTACCCCGGCGACATGCTCGAGCTGTACGAGCGCGAGACCGGCCCGCTCGACGCGATCGCGCCCGGCGATCTCGAGACGATCGCGCAGCCGCTCGACTTCCTCGGCGTGAACTTCTACCGGCCGAATCTCGTCGCGGCCGACGTCAGCCCCGTGCTCGGCCTCCGCGAGGTCGAGCAGGACGCCGAGGTGACCGCGATGGATTGGCCCGTCGTGCCGGAGGCGCTCACGGAGCTGCTGCTGCGGATCAAGCGAGACTACGGTGACCTCCCGCTGCTGATCACCGAAAACGGTGCTGCTTTCCAGGATCGGCTAGACGACGGGGAGGTCGACGACGAGCGCCGGGTGGCATACCTGCGCGCGCACATCGCGGCGGTCGAGCGGGCCCGGGCCCAGGGAGTCGACGTTCGCGGCTACTACGTCTGGTCGCTGCTCGACAACTTCGAGTGGGAATGGGGTTACGAGCAGCGGTTCGGGATCGTCTACGTCGACTACGCGACCCAGCGCCGGATTCCGAAGAGCAGCGCGCTCTGGTACCGGGATCTGATCGCGAGAAGGAACGGAGGCTGAGGTGGCCGAGCTCGAGTTCCGCAACCTGCGCAAGGCGTTCCCCGGCGGAACGGTCGCCGTCGAGAATCTGAACCTCGTCGTCGCCGACGGTGAGTTCCTGGTCCTCGTGGGCCCGTCGGGATCGGGCAAGACGACCGTCCTGCGCATGGCGGCGGGGCTCGAGCGCGCCACCGCCGGCGACGTTCTGATCGGCGGCGAGGTCGTCAACGACGTCGCGCCGCCGGACCGCGACATCGCCATGGTCTTCCAGACATACGCCCTGTATCCGCACATGACGGTGTACGACAACATGGCGTTCGGCCTGAAGCTGCACGGGGTGAAGAAAAACGACATTCGTCCTCGGGTGCTGTCGGCCGCCGAGATGCTCGAGCTCGGCGATCTGCTCAAGCGCAAGCCGTCGCAGCTCTCCGGCGGCCAGCGGCAGCGGGTCGCGATGGGACGAGCGATCGTGCGCGAGCCGGCGGCCTACCTCATGGACGAGCCACTCTCGAACCTCGACGCGAAGCTGCGCGTCGAGATGCGCACATACCTCGCCGAGCTGCACCAGCGGCTACGGACGTCGACGCTCTACGTGACGCACGATCAGACCGAGGCCATGACCATGGGCGATCGCGTGGCCGTGATGAAGGACGGACGGCTGCAGCAGGTCGACACGCCGCGGGTTCTCTACGACCGTCCGGCGAATGCCTTCGTCGCAGGCTTCATCGGCTCTCCGGCGATGAATCTCCTGCGCGGGCGGCTGACCGGTTCCGGCGGCGCGGCCTCGGTGTCGCTCGGCGAGAGCGTGCTCCCGCTGCCGCGCACGCTGCTCGCCCGGCGACCGAGCCTCGCGGGCTACGTCGGCCGGGAGCTCGTGGTCGGTATCCGGCCGGAGGACATCGAGGACGCGGAGCTCGTTCCGTCGGCGAACGGCGCTTCTCTCCCGGTACAGGTCAAGCTTGCAGAGGCTCTCGGCGCCGAGGTGATCGCGCACTTCCCCCTGGGCGCGGGCGACGATGCAGGCCCGCTGGTGACCGCGCGGCTCAGCCCGCGCAGCCACGCCCGTTCGGGCAAGCCGCTGCAGGTGGCGATCGATCTCGAGCGGCTGTACTTCTTCGACCCGGAGAGCCAGGAAGCGATCGTCTGACGAGCCGCGGCACAATGTCCCGCGGCCCCCGTAGCTCAGTGGATAGAGCAGCGGTTTCCTAAACCGCGTGCGCATGTTCGATTCATGCCGGGGGCATCAAAGAATTGCCTGCTCACGACATGCCTGCCGAGATCCAGGCGTTCCTGCTGTTCAGCTTTGGCGCGGGTAAGCCTCTGCGGCGACCTCGCCGGCGACCCCGATCTTCTCGACCACGGTTAGTTCGTCGGCGACGACGACGATACGTTCGGCGCCTCTGTCGACGGAGGAGCGTTCGTGGCCTGTGATGTTGAAGAAGCGCGTGGGATGTTGCCTGATTGCCTCGTATTGGTCGAAGCTGAGCTGGACGAGCTCCATGCAGTCCCCGTCGGGGCATTCGCAGACGAAGGGGATGTTGCCGAGGATGGCGGCCCTGTCCGCGGATGCTTGGATGGTCTCGTTCGCGTTGCGGAAGGCGACCTGTGCTTCACCGATCCGTTCAACATCGCTCATCGCGGGGCCTCCTTGCGACGAGCGCAGTGCGGGTTACTGGGTGCATGTCGCTCCCTCGGTTCGTGTTGTGCCGGGGAAGTGACCTCGCGCACGCCGCTGAGCGGGTGTCGGGCTGTCAGTGAGGGGCACTCAAGGTGGCCGCCTCGGCTCCTGCAGGGTACCTAACCGGATACACCCCGCTGAAACCGCGCGGCTACTGCGGTGGCAGGTGGAGCGCGCCGTCGATGACCGCGTTGGAGACCTCGACGACCTTCTGGTTGTTGCGACGGGCGTGCTGTCGCAGCAGCTCGAATGCCTCGCCTTCGTCGAGCTTGTGTCGTTCCATCAGGATCCCCTTGGCGCGTTCGATCAGGGCACGTCTCCCGAACGCACCTTCCAGGCCGTGGTATTCGGCGAAGCGCAGCAGGACGATCTCGAGCGCGCTCTCGAGGGCGCCTTGATCCGATTCGACGACGTAGGCGAAGATGCCGCGCTTGGCGGCCTCCTGGACAAAG
>JAICLM010000117.1 GCA_025927435.1 Thermoleophilia bacterium
GGTCTCGAACGCCGTCAACATCCCCGTGATCGGCGCCGACGACCTCGAGGTGCTCGGGCCGTACGTCCCGCTCGCGTCCCGCCTCGGGCGCATCGCGATGGACCTCGCGGACTCCGCGCCCGAGGAGATCGTGATCACGGTCTACGGCGCCCTGGCCGACTACGACGCGCGCCTGCTCACCGTCGCGGCGCTCAACGGCGCCTTCCAGGGCCGGGCCGACCGGCCGGTGAACTACGTCAACGCTCCCCTCATCGCGGCCGAGCGCGGGATCGCCGTGCGGGAAGAGCGCTCGCGGTCGGCGCGCGACTACACGAATCTCGTCCGCGTCGAGCTGCGGAGCGGCGGCTCCCGGCTCCGTGTCGCGGGAACGACGATCGGCAGCGACCACCGCCCCTGGCTCGTCAACGTCCTCGGCTTCGAGATCGAGCTGGAGCTCGCGCCGCTCTTCGTCCTCTGCCTCTACGACGACGTGCCGGGAGTGATCGGCCGCGTGGGCACGCTGTTCGGTGAGGCCGGCATCAACATCGCCGGCATGACCGTCTCGCGCAGCCGGCGCGGCGGCAAGGCGCTCATGGCGCTCACCGTCGACTCGGCGCCTTCGGCCGAGTTCGTCGAGCGGCTACGCGAGGGCGAGGGCTTCGACGAGGCCCGCGTGCTCGAGCTCGGGCCCGTCGCGGACTAGCGACTAGGACTCGGTCGGCGTGGGCCGCGGGTTGAGCCGGATCACGGTCCGTCGCACCGCGTCGTGGAGCTTCTCGACCACGCGGAAGCGACCGCGGTCCGAAACGACCTGCTCGATGTCGTCCTGCTCATGCCCCGGCACGAGGAGAAAGGTCGTCGGATCGTCCCGCACCTCTTCGTACTCGTCGAGGCTCGCCGTGACGCGGTGGGTGCAGTTCACGTCGGCGCACTCGCACACGAATTCGGTCTCCTCGGCGTCGAACCGCTCCGCGCTCTCGGCTATTCGCTCGTTCACGTCCCGGAAGAGCGCTTCGGTCGTGGCACGCCGCTCGTGCTCGTTCACGTCGTCTCCCTTCGACTGTGTCGTCTCCCGCCCCTCAAAACGAACGACGGCCGGGGTGGGTTGCGCGGGCGCTAGGTTGCACGGGTGGAGCGCTGGCCGGAGCCGGTCGGTCGGGTCGCCGAGGTGCTCGAGCGCGCCGGGATCGACGCGCGGATGGAGGAGTTCCCCGAGGGAACGCCAACCGCAGGCGCGGCGGCCAAGGCGGTCGGTGCCTCTCGCGCGCAGATCGTCAAGTCGCTCGTCTTCGTCTGCGACGGCCGACCGGCGCTGGTGCTCGTCCCCGGCGACAGGCGCGCAGACGAGAACAAGGTCGCCCAGGCGGCCGGCACTCGCTATGCACGCGTCGCGCGCCCGGACGAGGTTCGGGCCGCGACTGGCTTCGAGCCCGGCGGCGTGGCGCCCTTCCCGGCGCCCGGCGTCTCCCGGGTGCTGATGGCCGGGGAGCTTCTCGCCCATGATCGCGTCTGGGTCGGCGCGGGGTCCGAGCGCCACATGGCCGGACTGTCACCGCTCGACCTCCTGCGGCTCACGAACGCGCGCACCGCGGATCTCAGTTAGGGCTCAAACAAGCCGCACGGGTACGATTCGACGCCAGCACCCGACCGAAGGGACGAGCCGCAGATGCGCGAGACGAAGAAGATCTGGATGAACGGCGAGCTGGTCGACTGGGCGGACGCGACGGTCCACATCGGCACGCACGGCCTGCACTACGGCTCGGGCGTGTTCGAAGGGATCCGCGCCTACGAGACCGACCGCGGCACCTCCGTCTTTCGCCTCACCGACCACCTCGAGCGGCTGCACCGGTCGGCGCAGTTGCTCTACATCGACCTGCCGTACTCGGTCGAAGAGCTGAAGACGGCGGCATGGGACCTGGTCGCCGTCAACGAGCTGCCCTCCTGCTACCTCCGGCCGATCGCCTTCGTGGGCTACGGCGAGCTCGGCGTTTCCTCGGTGGGGAACCCCGTCGACGTCGCAATCATGTCGTGGCCGTGGGGGGCGTATCTCGGGGAGGAGGGACAGCGGAACGGGATCCGCGCCAAGGTCTCGAGCTGGCAGCGCGTCGGGCCGAACGTCATCCCGCACGTCGCGAAGGCGACGGGGGTCTACCTCAACTCGATGCTGGCCGTGGGTGAGGCGAATCGGGCCGGCTACGACGAGGCGATCCTGATGACCGCGGACGGCTACGTGGCCGACGGCTCGGGCGAGAGCATCTTCCTCGTCCGCGACGGCGTCATCTACACGCCCGACCTCGCCGCCTCGATTCTCGTGGGGATCACTCGCGACACCGTGATCCAGATCGCCCAGGACCTCGGTCACCGCGTCGTCGAGAAGCCGATCATCCGCACCGACCTCTATCTCGCCGACGAGGTGTTCATGGTCGGGACGGCCGCCGAGGTGACGCCGATCCGCGAGATCGATGACCAGGTGATCGGCCCGCCCGGGCCCGTCACCCAGGAGATCCAGGAGGCGTACCTCGACACGGTGCACGGGCGGAGTGAGCGCTGGGGCCAGTGGCTCGAGTTCGCCCCGGCCGCGAATCACGCAGAACAGGCGTGAAGCAGGAGGTGACGTCGGTCCCGCTCTCGGGGCCGTACCTCGGCGAGCGGGAGGAGGAGCTCGTGCTCGAGGTGCTGCGCTCGGGCCGGCTCTCGCTCGGGCCCACGATCGACCGCTTCGAGGAGCTCGTCGCCGAGCGCGTCGATGCGCCCTACGCGGCGGCTGTCTCCTCCGGCACCACGGGCCTGCACCTGCTCTGCATCGCGGCGGGCATCAGCCCCGGCGACGAGGTGATCACGTCCCCGTACTCGTTCGCCGCGAGCGCGAATTGCTTCCTCTACGAGGGCGGGACTCCGGTCTTCGCGGACATCGACGCGCGAACGCTCAACCTCGATCCGGCCGCCGTCGAGGCCGCGGTTACCGAGCGGACGAAGGCGATCGTCGCGGTCGACATCTACGGCTACCCGTGCGAGCTCGACGAGCTCCGCGCGATCGCGGACCGCCACGGCCTGGCGCTCATCGACGACTCCTGTGAGGCGTTCGGAGCCGAGTACCGCGGCGCGCCCATCGGCTCCCACGGCACCTCGAGTGTCTTCGCCTTCTACCCGAACAAGCAGCTCACGACCGGCGAGGGCGGGATGGTCGTGACGCACTCGGAGGAGGAGTGGCACCTGATCCGCTCGCTCCGCAACCAGGGGCGGCCGGAGCCCGGCGGCTGGCTCGAGCACGTCCGGCTCGGCTTCAACTACCGGCTGAGCGACATCGCGGCCGCCCTCGGGATCGGCCAGATCGAGCGGCTCGACGAGATCCTCGCGCGCCGCTCCGAGGCGGCGAGCCGCTACACGGAGCTCCTCGGCCCGGTCGATGGGCTCGGACTGCCGGCCGCGGACGACGCCGACCACCGGCGCTCCTGGTTCGTCTACGTCGTCCTCTTTCCGGACAGCGAGGCGCGCGAGCGTGTCGTCGCCGCCTTCGAGCGGGAGGGCATCGGCTACAACCGCTACCTCCCGTCGCTCCACCTGCAGCCCTACCTGCAGGAGCGCTTCGGCTTCGAGGAGGGGCTCTGCCCGGTCGCCGAGGACGCCAGCTCGCGGTCGCTCGCGCTGCCGTTCTTCACCGGGATCGAGGCGGCCGCACAGGAGCGCGTCGCCGAAGTTCTCACCTCGGCGCTGTGAACCTCCAGAGCCTCGACCGGGCCGAGCCGTTCACGACGAAGGACGGCTCGACGATCCGGGAGCTGCACCACACCGCGGCGCAGAGTCTCGCCGAGGCCACGCTCGAGCCCGGCCAGGCGACCGAGCGCCACTACCACGGGCGAACCGAGGAGATCTATCTCGTCACGAAGGGCTCCGGCTCACTCGAGGTGGACGGCGACACCCGGAGGGTCCGTCCCGGCGACGCGATCCTCATCCCACCGGGCGCGTGGCACACCCTCGAGAACGACGGGACGAGCGAGGTCACGATCCTCTGCATGTGCTCGCCGCCGTACTCGCACGAGGACACGTTCTTTCAGTAATACGATGACCCGCGCATGAGCGACGGCGGCGCGCGGATGGTCTTCCTCGGCTTCGGCAAGTGGGCGCGCGCGGACCGGATCTACGCGCTCGAGCCGATCACCGGCGACGAGCGAGGCGGCGGGCGCCGCACGCGCGTCTGGGTCGAGGGCATCGCGGATCCGATCCTCGCCGGCCGCACCGAGCGCACGATCCTGCACGACATGGGCCAGGACGCGGCGACCGCAACGGTCGTCCTCGACGATGCGCTCGACCTCGCGGAACGGGTGGTGAAGGCGGTGGACGAGGGATCGTTCGACGTCCGGGACCTCGGCCGGCGCGCGCGCCGAGTGCTCGAGAAGACCGCGAAGCCGGCCGAGCCCGAGCAGCTGTTCTAAGCACTCGGGTGGCGGGGGAGCGGCTGACGCGCGAGTTCTTCGCGCGCACGGTGCACGAGGTGGCGCCCGAGCTGATCGGTGCGACCCTGCTGGTCGACGGCGTGGGGGGCACGATCGTCGAGGTCGAGGCGTACGACCAGGACGATCCCGCGAGCCACGGCTTCCGCGGGTTGACTGCTCGAACCGCGTCGATGTTCGGGCCCCCCGGCCACGCTTACGTCTATCGCTCCTACGGCGTCCACTGGTGTCTCAATCTCGTCTGCGCCGAGGAAGGACGCTCGGAGGCTGCCCTCGTGCGGGCACTCGAACCGACGGCCGGGCTCGACGCGATGCGAGAGCGGCGCGGTCTCGAGGCGCAGCGGTCGCTCTGCTCGGGCCCGGGCAAGCTCTGCCAGGCGCTCGGCATCACGCGCGCCCTCGACGGACTGCCGCTCGACGAGCCTCCGTTCGAGCTCCGTGCACGAGAGGTCGAGCCGGCGCTGGCGGTGGGCCGGAGGATCGGCATCACCCGCGCGGTCGAGCAGCCCTGGCGCCACGGCCTCGCCGGCTCTCCGTTCCTCTCGCGGCGCTTCTAGACTCGCCCGCATGGGAATCGCCGAGCTCACGCGCAATGCGGTCGACGTCCTGCCCGAGGGCGGGCTCGAGGCCAAGCTGAAGCTCGACCGGCCGCTGCGGGTCAAGCTCGGCATCGACGTCACCTCGCCGGACATCCACCTCGGCCGTGGCATCCCGCTACAGCGGATGCGCGCGTTCCAGGACGAAGGCCACAAGGCCGTGTTCATCGTCGGCGACTTCACGACGCGGATCGGCGACCCGTCCGGACGCTCGAGCGAGCGCCCGATCCTCGCTGACGAGGAGATCGACGCCAATGCGCAGGTCTATCTCGACCAGGCCAAGACGATCCTGCGCGACGATCCCGAGCTCCTCGAGGTGCGGTACAACGGCGAGTGGCTGTCGAAGCTCGGCTACGCGGACGTCGTTCGTCTCGGCCGCATCGTCACCGTTGCCCGCATGCTCGAGCGCGACGACTTCGAGAAGCGCTACCGCGCCGGCGAGCCGATCTCGGTCTCGGAGCTCCTCTATCCCCTCATGCAGGCGTACGACTCGGTCGCGGTCGAGGCGGACGTGGAGCTCGGCGGCACCGATCAGCTCTACAACCTGCTCGCCGGGCGCGAGGTGATGCAGGCGTTCGGCCTCGAGCCGCAGGTCGTGCTGACGACGCCGCTGCTGCTCTCGTGGGACGGCGAAAAGATGAGCTCCTCGGTCGGCAACAACGTCCCACTCACCGCGGCGCCCGAGGAGATGTTCGGGCGCACGATGCGGATCCCCGACTCGCAGCTCGAGGAATGGTGGACGCTCGTCGCCGAGCAGCCGGTGCCGGCCGGCGAGCCGATGGAGGCCAAGCTCGCCCTGGCCCGCCTCATCGTCGAGCGCTCGCACGGGGAGGAGGCCGCGCGTGTTGCCGAGGCGCAGTTCGACAGCCTCGTGCGTCGGCGCGAGGTTCCCGACGAGGTGCCGGAGCACGTGTTGCCGCCCGGTGATCCCGTGCATCTGCCGGCCGTGCTCGCGGACGCCTTCGGGGTCTCCACGAGCGAGGCACGGCGCCTGATCTCGCAGGGGGGCGTGAAGCTCGGCGGCGTGCCGGTGACCGAGCTCGACCTGCCCCGGGAACAGCTTGTCGGGACGATCGTGCAGGCGGGCAAGCGGCGCTTCGTTCGGCTCAACGAAGCCACTTGACGGAGGCCTCGACCCTGCTACACTTCCCCGGCTGCCCGAGAGGGCGGAGTAGGAAAGTCCCTGCAATCGAGCGAAAACGGAGCGTCTTAGGAGGATTCCCCGTAAGAGGAAACCCGGAAGTCCTAAGGCCTCTGGCGCGAGTCGGGGCCTTTTTTGCGCCGTCCCAACGGCTCGGTCCTTGAAAACTCAGCAGCGTGCGTTTACGTCGAGGCCACATCCCTCGTGGATGTGGTTGAGAACGAAACCTGTCTCCATCCTTCGGGATGGGACTTTGAGCACAAGCTCAAAGTGACAAAAGACTGGTCGGATTTGTCCGGCCACCTTTCTTCACGGAGAGTTTGATCCTGGCTCAGGACGAACGCTGGCGGCGCGCTTAATACATGCAAGTCGAGCGAGAACCATGGCTTCGGCCATGGGGACAGCGGCGAACGGGTGAGTAACACGTGGGTAATCAACCCCCGACA
>JAICLM010000159.1 GCA_025927435.1 Thermoleophilia bacterium
AGGATCTCGCGCACCTCCTCGGTCGTCATCTCGAGCTCCTCGGCGATCTCCTCCGGGCTCGGCTCGCGTCCCAGCCGCTGCACGAGCTGCCGCTCGATGTGGACGACCTTGTTCAGCTTCTCGACCATGTGGACGGGGATCCGGATCGTGCGCGCCTTGTCGGCGATCGCCCGCGTGACGGCCTGGCGGATCCACCACGTCGCGTAGGTCGAGAACTTGTAGCCCTTGCGGTAGTCGAACTTCTCGACCGCGCGGATGAGGCCCAGCGATCCTTCCTGGATCAGGTCGAGGAACGAGAGCCCGCGGCCGAGGTAACCCTTCGCGATCGAGACGACGAGGCGCAGGTTGGCCTCGATCATCGCGGTCTTCGCGCTCATGTCGCCGCGCTCGATCCGCTTCGCGAGCGTCACCTCCTGGTCGGCGGTGAGGAGCGGCACCTTGCCGATCTCCCGCAGGTAGAGGCGCAGGGAGTCGAGCGAGGGCTCGACGGTGAGGTCGAGCTTCGGTGCGGCGACGACCTTCTCGTCCTCCGGCGGCGGCGGCTCGTGGGGCGGCGCCTTGTGCCGCTCGCCCTCGACGACGTCGACGCCGTGCTCGACCAGGTAGGTGTAGAAGTCCTCGGCCTGCTCCTTCGTCAGCTGGACGTCCTCGAGCCCGTTCGCGATCTCGTCGTAGGACAGGAAGCCTTTCTCCCTCCCTTCGGCGACGAGCTTGTGGAGCTCTTCGACGTCAGGAAGCGAGATGTCGACGGTGAGCACGTCCCGAAACCTCCCGGCCTAGTTGTTGCACGGCAGCGCTACTACAACTGACCGCGGCAGCCCCTCCCGTGCCCCGGTCCTCCCTCAATCGCGCCGCGGATACTAGTCAGGACCCGCCAGTTCGTAAAGAAGTTGTCAACGCGTGCTGACGAGCTCGCCGACCTGCTCGCCTCGCGTGTTGAGGATCGGCCGGGCGGCGAGGTCCGGTAGGTCGACGCCGAGCCGAGCGAGAAAGGCCGCGAGTGCCGGCGCGTGGGCACGGCTCGCGCCGTCCTCCGCCTTGAGAGCGACACCGATGCCGTCCGGCCCGGCGGCGCAGAGGAGACCCTCGGCGCCGCCCTTCGCCAGCCAGCCGGGGGCGATGCGCATGAGGAGATAGTCGGGGCCGTCGGGGCCGCCGACGAGGTCGGGCCGCGCCCGCATCGCAGTCGCGACCCGCAAGCCGCCGGCCAAGGACTCGAGCCGCGAAAACGCGTGCGCCATCCGCTCGAGCGCGAAAGCGAACGTGACGATGCCGCAACCGTCGGTGCCGGCCGCGAGCAACTCCGGCTCGACCTCGGCCGCCTCGGCGTGAACCTCGAGACACGCCTGCTGCACCGGGTGCTCCGGCAGGCGGTACCCCCGGGTCGGCCAGCCGCGGGCGCGGCAGAGGGCGAGCATCCCGGCGTGGTTGCCGGAGCAGTTGTTGTGCACGAGCTCGGGCGGACGTCCCTCCTGAGACCCGAGCTCGAGGTCGGCCTCCGTGGCGTCGGCCCGTACGAGCAGCGCACGCACCGCGGCCACCTGCTCCGGCGTGTCGTGATGGGAGGCACACGCAATCGCGAGCTCGTCGTCCGGCAGGTCGGCGCGGGCACGGACGAGCGGGATTGCCTGCAGCGGCTTGGAGGAGGAGCGCATGAAGCACCGCAGCGTCGGGTCGCCGGCCGCCGCGATCGTCTCGCCGCCCCGAACGGCCACGGCGTGCACCCGGTGCGACGCCTCGACGACTCCGTTCCGGCGCACTTCGACCACGATCGGCTCGCTCACGCGCGCGAACCATACGCCCCTTTGCGAATGGTCGGCTTTTTCAGTATGGTCGGGATATGCCGACCGTTGACGGTCACGACTACGAGGCCGCAGACACCCTGATCGTCGCCCACCCGGCGCAACTGAAGGCGATGGCCGATCCTTTCCGCACCCAGCTGATCCAGCTGCTGCGCGACCGGGCTCGCTCCACGCAGGAGCTCTCCGAGGAGCTCTCGGTCCCGAAGGGAACCGTCGGCCACCACCTGAAGGTGCTCGAGGCGGCCGATCTGATCCGGGTCGTCCGCACCCGCAGGGTGCGCGCGGTGACGGAGAAGTTCTACGGCCGTACTGCGCGGCTCTTCCTCTTCCAGACCGAGGATCCCGCGGACAGTCGTGCACTCTCGGCGGTCACCCTCCGTCAGGCCGCAGGCGAGGTCGAGGTCGCTCCGATCGTGAGCGGCTTCGGCCTCGTCCGCGCACGTCTGACGCAGAAGGACATGGAGCGCTTCGAGCGGCGAACGCAGAAGCTGCTCGACGACTTCCGCTCCGCCGACACTCCCGGCGGAGCCCCGAGCTCCCTGACGGCCGGAGTCTGGGCCGCGGAGACCGACGATGCGTAGGCCGAGCGGCGCCCTCTGGAGTCACCCCGACTTCCTGAAGCTGTGGACGGGTCAGTCGATCTCCGAGCTCGGCTCGCAGGTCTCGCAGCTCGCGATCCCGTGGCTCGCCGCCGTCGGCCTGCACGCGAGCCCACTCGCCTTCTCGCTGCTCGGGGTCCTCGGCTTCCTGCCGTTCATCCTGTTCGCGCTGCCGGCCGGCGTATGGGTCGACCGGCTCCGCCGCCGGCCGGTCCTGATCGTCGGCGACTGCGCCCGCGCGGTGCTTCTCGCGCTGATCCCGATCCTGTGGGCGGCCGGCGTCCTCCAGATCTGGCACCTGCTCGTCCTCGAGTTCGTCATCGGCATCTTCACCGTCTTCTTCGACGTCGCGTACCAGTCGTACCTCCCGGCGCTGATCGAACGGGAACATTTGATCGACGGCAACTCGAAGCTCCAGCTGACCGTCTCGATCGCGCAGATCGGCGGGCCGAGCCTGTCCGGCGGCCTGATCGCCGCGATCACCGCGCCGTACGCGATCCTGTTCGACGCGGTGAGCTTTGCGATCTCGAGCGTGTTCATGATCGGGATGAAGCACCGCGAGAACCTGCCGCGCCAGGACGCGGCGGAACCCCGCCCGAAGATGTGGCCGCAGGTGAAGGAGGGGCTCGCCTGGGTCGTCGGCAACCGGAACCTCCGTGCGATCGCCGGCTGCACGGGCACGTCCAACTTCTGCAGCAGCCTGATGTTCGCGATCGTCATCCTCTACATGGTCCGGGTCCTGCACCTCTCCTCACTCGAGGCCGGGGCAGTCTTCGCGGTGGGCTCCGCCGGGTCGATCGTCGGAGCGCTGCTCGCAAACCGGCTGGGGAAGGGCCTTGGTGTAGGGACCGCGATCGTCCTCACCGCCGTGATCTTCTCGTTCGGCGGGCTCGCCTACCCGCTCGCTCCGAAGTCGTTCCCGCTCCCCGTGCTCATGGCGGGCCAGGTGCTGTTCGGGTTCAGCGCTGTCGCGTACAACATCCTCCAGGTCAGCTACCGCCAGGCGATCACGCCCGAGCGCCTGCAAGGACGGATGAACGCCGCGATGCGCTGGATCGTCTGGGGAACGATTCCGCTCGGCACCCTGGTCGGCGGCGCGATCGCGCAGGCGACCTCGCTCCACGCCGCCCTCTGGGTCGGCGCAGTCCTCGGCACGCCGACGTTCCTCTGGGTGCTTCTGTCGCCGCTCCGGGCGATCCGCGAGATGCCGGAGCCGGTCGAGCCGCCGACGCCGGCGCAGGCCGAGCTCGAGGGTGGGCTCGTCGAGGGCACGCCGCTGCCCGCCCCCTCCGCGGCCGACGCCTAGCCCGATGCGCAGACCGTCCGGGGGACTCTGGTCACACCGGGACTTCCTGAAGCTCTGGACCGGTCAGGCGATCAGCGAGTTCGGCTCGCAGATTTCGCAGCTCGCGATCCCGTGGGTGGCGCTCGTAACACTCAATGCGACGGCGTTCGAGGTGGCGTCGCTCGAGACGGTTCAGTTCCTGCCCTTCCTGCTCTTCACGCTCCCCGCGGGCGTCTGGGTCGACCGGCTGCAGCGTCGCCCGGTCCTCATCGCCGGCGACTTCGGACGAGCCGCCCTTCTCCTCTCGGTTCCGATCGTGTACGCCGCCGGCAACCTCACCCTCGCCCAGCTCTACGTCGTCGGCTTCCTCGTCGGCATCCACACGGTGTTCTTCGACGTCGCGTATCAGTCGTACCTACCCGAGATCGTGGACCGCGACGATCTGATCGAGGGCAACTCGAAGCTGAACGTCACGCAGTCGGGAGCGCAGATCGCCGGGCCGGGCCTCGCGGGCGGACTGATCGCGCTCGTCACCGCTCCGTATGCGGTCCTCGTGGACGCGCTCAGCTTCATCGTCTCGGGCGGCTTCACCGCCTCGATTCGCGCCCGTGCTGCGGAACCCGACCGAGAGGTCGAAAGGCGGCATCTGCTGGTCGAGCTCTGGGAAGGGCTCGGCTACGTCGTGCGTCACCGACTGCTGCGTCCGCAGGCCATGTCGACCGGGATCTCGAACTTCTTCTCCAGCCTGGGAGGTGCGATCCTCATCGTCTACGCGCACCGCACGCTCGGGATGTCGTCGGGGTTGATCGGGCTCGCGGCCTCGCTCGGCGCCGTGGGCTGGCTGGTCGGCGCCACGCAGGCGGACCGCCTCCGCCGGTGGCTCGGCGTCGGAGGAGCGTCGATCTTCGGCGCAGCGCTCGTCGGCCCCGGGGCGATGATCGTCCCCTTCGCGCCGAAGAGCGTCCCGGTCCCGTTCTTCGTCGTCAGCGGCGCGATCATGGGCTTCGGCGTCGTCATCTACAACATCCAGCAGGTCAGCCTCAGGCAGGCGATCTGCCCGCCACGGTTGCAGGGGCGGATGAACGCGAGCATGCGCTTCCTCGTCTGGGGGACGCTGCCACTCGGAGCGCTCGCCGGCGGTGCGATCGCCAGCGCGGCCGGGCTGCGGACCGCTCTCTTCGTCGGTGCCATCGGCGCGTTCTCCTCGACCCTGCCGCTCGTCTTCTCGCCGATCCGCTCGCTGCGCGAGTTTCCGGGCGCGGAGGAGGATCCGCTGTTGCAGCACGAAGCGGGCGCCGTCACCGAGCTCGGCGGCCCGGCGGCCGCGGACGCCTAGCCCGGTACCTTCCGGACATGCCCGAGCTTCCGGAGATGGAGGCATGGCGGCGCCAGCTGAACGACCCGGTGTCGGCGTTCCCGATCGCGCGGGCCGGCCCGGCGCACATCGCCACGCTGAAGACGTTCGACCCGCGGCTCGACGCGCTCGAGGGACGTAGGTTCCGCGGCGCCGAGCGGCGCGGGAAGCGCCTCCTCTTCCCCACCGGCGACGGCGAGCTCGTGCTGCTGGTCCACCTGATGACCGCGGGCCGCCTGAAGTTTCTCCGGGCCGGCGAGAAGGGCCCGAAGACCCCTGCGTTCGCGCTCGAGTTCCACGGCGGCTCG
>JAICLM010000129.1 GCA_025927435.1 Thermoleophilia bacterium
AGGTCGAGCTCGCCCGGACGGCGCGCGACCGCGAGGCCCGCCTCGACCTCGAGCGCCGCACCTCCGCCCGGAGGCAGCGTCCGTTGCGCGGCGACCCGGCCGCCCGCGACGAAGAGCCCGCGCACGTAAGCCGGCTCGTCGGCCGGCACGAGGATGCAGCACTCGAGACCGCGCACGCGGTCGAGGCGCTGCAGCTCGCGGCAGACCCGTTCGAGTGCCGCGAGGCGATCGCGCAGCCTGGCTGCATCCTCGAACCGCCGCGCGTCCGCCAGCTCGCGCAGACGGCGGTGCAGCCGCGGCAGCGCGGCTTCGGGCCGCTCGATCTCGTCCGGCAAGAGCGCCCGCGCCGCGAGCTGCGCGGTGCGGCGCGAGCGCAGCGGTCCCACGGGAGAGGGCCGGGTCGAGGCGACGACCAAGTCGCCGCGCTTGCGCAGCCACACGAGCCGCTCCGGTCGCGAGACGCGGGCGTTGCCGGGCGGGCGGAGCTCGCGGATCAGGCGCAGCTCCTCGAGCGCCGCCTCGAGCTCCGAGCCCATCCCCCGCCACTCGATCCGCTCTGCCGCCGCGACCGCCGCCTCGACCGCGGGCCGCTGCCGGTCGCTACGGAAGTACGAGCGCAGGCGCGCTCGCAGGTCGCGGGCCCGGCCGACGTACAGGACCTGGTCGTTGCGGCCGAGGAACAGGTAGACACCCGGCCGGGTCGGAGCGCCGAACGCGAGGTGCCGCTTGTCGAGCAGCCGCCGTGTTCTCGTGGCGGCGAGTTCCGAGAGATCGGCGACGGTGCGGGCGCCCCGCTCCTGCGCGAGCCCGATCAGCGCGAGCAAGAGCTCCGCCGTCGCGCGGGCGTCCGGCAGCGCCCGGTGGCACGGCCGCTCCGCCGTGCCGAGAAACCACGCGAGTTGCCCTAGGCCGAAGCCCGCCACGCGCCCGGCGAGGAGCCTGCGCGCCAGCCGCACGGTGTCGACGACCGGCGAGCCGATGCGGGAGCCCGTCAGCCGCTCGGTCTCGCGGTCGAGGAACGCGAGGTCGAACCGCGCGTTGTGGGCAACCAGAACCGCGTCGCCGGCGAAGGCGAGAAAGCGTCGCACGGCCTCGGCAGGGCCGGGGGCGCCGCGAAGGTGCTCGTTCCGGAGCCCGGTGACGGCGCTGGCTCCCGCCGCGATCGGCAGCCCCGGATCGACGAGGGTTTCGAACTCGGTCACGACCTCGAACCCGCGCAGGCGCACCGCTCCGATCTCGCAGATCCCCGACTGGCCCGGCCTCAGGCCCGTCGTCTCCAGGTCGACCACCACGTACGTGGCCTCCTCGAGCAGGAGCGCGGCGCCCGGCGGCTCGGCGAGCGCGACCGCGTCGCCGTTCCACGCGAGCCGCGCATCGGTCTCCACGACGTCTGCGAGCAGCGACCGTGCCAGGGCGACCGGCGCCTGCCGCAGGGCAAAGAGTCGCCGCGCTGCGTCCTCCGCGAGAACCGGCCCGCGCTGCTCCTCCACGAGCTCCACCAGGCGGTCGGCCGCGTCTAGCCTGAGCTGCATGGCAGAGAGCCTAGGCGAACATACGTTCGCACGCCAGCTGGCGCCGCTCCGTGCCGAGCCCGCCGACGACGCCGAGCAGGTCACGCAGGCCTTGCGCGGGGAGCCGCTGCGGGTGCTCGAGGAGCGCGGGGACTGGGTGCGCGTGGAGACCGCGTACGTGTATCCGGGCTGGGCTCGCCGCGAGGATCTCGCGGGGGAGCGCGACCCGGAGTGGCTTGCCGCTGCCGCCGTCGATCCGGTCGAGCACGCGCGCACGCTGCTCGGGACGCGCTACGAGTGGGGTGGCATGACTCCGGCGGGAATCGACTGCTCGGGCCTCGTCCACATGTCCTTCCGGGCGTGCGGGCGACTGGTGCCGCGGGACGCCGATCAGCAGGAGGAGGCCGGAGAACGGCTATCGGAGGCCGATCTTCGCTCCGGGGATCTCGTCACCTACGGCCCGCCCGAAGGCGCGGACCATGTTGCGCTCTGGGTCGGTGACGGGCGAATCCTCCACGCGACCCGGCGCGACGGGGTCGACGGCGTAGTCGAGGAACGGGAGCCGGCGGAGCTGCGCGAGCGCCGGCGTGCGCTCGTGCGCCTCGGCCCCGACTCCGAAGTGGCCGCCGGGCGCTAGATTTCGCCGCTCGCGTGGTGCCTACCGCTTTTCCGGGGAGGGCGGCCGCGGTTGCGGCCGCGCTTCCGCTTCTCGCTCTCGTCGCAGGTTGCGGCGGCTCGGCTCGTGTCACCGCGACCACCACGCACTCGACCACCAAGCGAACGACCACCGTGGTTCCAGCGGCGACCACGACGACCGACGCCGCGGCGAATCCGCGCGAGTTCCCGGAGTTCCGGGTCGCGATGGACGAGGCCACCGACTACCTCGATCCGGGGCTGTCGGACACCACCGAGGGCTGGGGCGTGATGTGGAACGTGTACTTGCCCCTGCTCGGCTACCGCCACGTCAACGGTACGGCCGGCGCCGAGCTCGTCCCGTACCTGGCGACGACGCTGCCCCGCATCTCGAAGGACCGCCGGACGTACCGCCTCACGCTGCGCGAGGACGTGCGCTACTCGAACGGCGACAGCGTGAAGGCCGGCGACTTCAGGACCGCGGTCGAGCGAGATTTCAAGCTCGACTCCCCCGGCGCCGCGCTCTTCCGGAACATCGTCGGCGCGGAGGCCTACGCCAGGCATCCGGGTCCGGAGGCCCGGATCGGCGGCATCGTCGTCAACAACGCCACCGGCACGATCGTCATCCACCTCAGGCTGCCGCAGTCGGATTTCGCGAACGTGCTTGCGTCGGAGTTCGCGGCGCCCGTGCCGGCAGACACGCCGGCCGCGGACAGGTCGCTCGACCCGCTCCCCGCGACGGGCCCGTACGAGATCAAGAGCTACCAGCCGAAGTCTCGGATCGTCCTGGAGAAGAACCCGAGCTTCCAGGCGTGGCGCTTCCACGGCTTCGTGCCCGCCGGCAATGCCGATCGGGTGACCTGGGACATCGTCCCGAACGCGTCGGTCGCGCTGCACCGAGTGCTGACGGGCAAGGACGACTGGACGAGCTACTACCAGATCCCGAGCAAGCGGCTCCCGGCGATCGAGGAGAAGCACAAGTGGCGGCTGAAGTTCTTCACGCCGCCCAACCTCATGTACTTCTTCATGAACACCCGGGTGCCGCCGTTCACCAGCTCCAAGGTGCGGCAGGCCGTGAACTACGCCATCTCCCGCCGCTGGCTCACGCGGCTCGCCGGCGGGCTCGCCCACACAAGCGAGAACGTCCTGCCGCCGGGCTACTCGTCGTTCGACCCGCATGACCTCTATCGGCACGACCTCCGCAAGGCGATCCGCCTGGTGCACGAGTCGGGCTACTGGCACTGGCGGAAGAAGGTCTTCGTCTGGAACCACGACGTCGCCGCCGACCTGCCGTTCACGGAGTACCTCGTCTCGGTGCTGAAGAGGCTCGGCTTCCGCGCCGCCCCGAAGGTGGTGACCGCCGGGAGCTACTGGACGACGATCGGCGACGGGAAGACGCGGGCACAGATCGGCTTCGCGGACTGGGTGCAGGACTACCCGCACCCGCTCGACTGGTTCCGGCTGCTTGACGGGCGGACGATCACGCCGACCCACAACTCGAACTACGCGAACCTCGACGTCGGCTGGGTGAATCGCGAGATCGAACGGCTCACGCGCCCGAAGAAGCTGACGCCTCGCGTCGACCGCCGTTGGTCGGCCCTCGACCGGAGGGTGATGCGGCTCGCCCCGTGGGCCCCGTTCCTCAACCAGGAAGGTACGGATTTTTTTAGCTCACGTGTCGAACTCGACTGTTACGTCAATAACGTCCTCTACGAGTTCGACTACGCGAGCATCTGTGTCAGCAAGAAATAGTGCGGATTGATAAGACTTCGCTGTCGGCCATTCGGCCTATGCGCGGGAGCCACTCGGCCCAGCACACCCGTGCTCGCTACCCAGGAGGTGGAACAGATTTGAGAACGAAGCGAGTGAGATCCGTCGCGATGGCGGCGGTCGTCGCGGCGGGGCTCGTGCTGGTCGTGAGCGCCTGCGGCGGGGGCGGCGGCAGCAGTAACGACACCACGTCCACTGCCTCGACCCAGGGCAAGACGTTCCCACAGGTCAAGGTCGTCTGGGGGACGACGGACTACATGGACCCGGGCCTCTCGTACCGGCTCGAGTCGTGGCAGATCTTCCAGGACGTCTATCTCGGCCTGGTGGCCAAGAATCCGCAGACGTGCGGCGTCGGCGTCGGCTGCACGAAGATCATCCCGGCGATCGCCGAGGCGCTGCCGAAGTCGAACAGCGACGGCACCGACCTCAAGTTCACGCTCCGGAAGGGGCTGAAGTTCTCGAACGGCGAGCCGATCAAGGCGAGCGACTTCAAGAACTCGATCATCCGCGACTTCAAGCTCAACTCGCCGGGGATCGGCTTCTTCTCGAACATCGTCGGCAGCGAAGCCTGTGAGGGGAACCCGGGCAAGTGCTCGGACATCTCCGGGATCGTCGTGGACGACAAGGCCGGCACCGTCGAGATCAAGCTGATGAAGCCGCAGTCGGACTTCCTCTACATCCTGACCACGTTCTTCGCGGCGATCGTGCCTTCCTCCACGCCGGACAAGGACACGGAGAATCCGCCTCCGGCGGCGGACGGGCCGTACTACATCTCGCAGTACAAGCCGAGCCGCTCGTTCACCGTGCTGCGGAACCCGCACTGGAAGTCGATCCCGGGGATTCCGGACGGGAACCCGGACAAGATCACCGCGATCATGACCAACGACCTCGCGCAGTCCGCGCAGTACATCCAGTCGGGGCAGTACGACTACGACGAGAACACGCTCCCGACCGACCGGCTGAAGCAGCTTCAGCAGAAGTACGGCAACCAGATCAAGCTCTGGCGGACGCCGTCGACGTACTACTTCTTCATGAACCAGCGGACGCCGCCGTTCGACAACCTCAAGGCGCGGCAGGCCGTGAACTACGCGATCAACCGGCAGACGCTGGTCGATCTCCGCGGCGGCCTCGGTGTGCCGACGTGGAACTTCCTGCCGCCGACGTATCCGCAGTACAAGAAGATCACGCCGACGCCGTACCCGTACAACCTGCAGAAGGCGAAGCAGCTCGTCCAGCAGTCGGGGACGGCAGGCATGACCGTCGGCGTGTACACGATCGGGGACGACGACATCGACAAGAAGCAGGGCGAGTACCTCGCCAGCCAGCTCGACAAGATCGGCTGGAAGACGAAGCTCCACGAGCTCGCCGGCGCCAACTACTTCGTGATCGTCGGCAACCAGAAGACGAAGGCGCAAATCGGCTTCACCGACTGGTTCGAGGACTACCCGTACCCGACCGACTGGTTCGACGTCCTCCAGAACGGCAAGAACATCCACGAGCAGCACAACAACAACAACTCGAACGTCAACTTCAAGGACACGAACGCCGAGATCGATCGCCTCGGCCACCTGCCGCCGACGCAGGCGTTCACGGACAAGACGAACGCCGCCTGGGCCGCGCTCGACAAGAAGCTCATGGTCAAGTACGCGAGCCAGGCACCGTTCCTCAACGGCGTCATCACGTCGTTCTTCTCGTCGAGGATGGACCCGAACTGCGACATCTTCACGGACCTGTTCGACGACGTCGCACAGATGTGCCTGAAGTAACGAGGTAGCAAGCGGGCGCGGCGGTGGCAGACACCGCCGCGCCGGCTTTTTTCAATCGAGACGCACCTATGGCGACCACCGGCCAAGAGGAATTCACCCTCGATACCGCCTCAGAGCTGGCGGCAGAAGAGGCCGGGTCGAAGATCGAAGGCAAGAGCCCGTGGACGCTCGCCGCCCGCCGCCTTCGCCGCAACTATGTCGCGCTCGCGTTCCTCGCTCTCTTCATCCTCGTCCTGGTCGTCTGCCTGCTGGCACCGGTCTACGCGAGCCACGTCTCGCACGTCCACCCGGATGATGCGAACGCGGGCGGGTTCATCACGGTGCACGGCGAGAGGATCCCGGTCCTCTCAAGGGGAGGGTCGAAGTTCGACCAGAACGGGAGTGTCACGGTGACGGTCGGCGGGATCCCGATCGGGCCGCAGTGGGGTGCATCCGGCGGCGAGTACTTCTTCGGTGCGGACGGCCTCGGCCGCGACGTGGGCACCCGCCTTCTCTACGGCGGCCGAAACTCGCTCTTGATCGGCCTCAGCTCGGCTGCGATCACCACCTTCTTCTCCATTCTCCTCGCCCTGATCGCCGCCTA
>JAICLM010000099.1 GCA_025927435.1 Thermoleophilia bacterium
CGATGTACCGGGGACGCGCTTTCGCCCCCCGGAACTCGCGCCGGGGAACGGCTACATTAGGCGCGATCCGGGCGCGTAGCTCAGCGGGAGAGCACTCGCTTCACACGCGAGGGGTCGCTGGTTCGATCCCAGCCGCGCCCACTAGCTGAGGCCTACTCAGCCGTCAGTCCTGTCGTCTGGATCGGCGGCGCCCAGGCGCAAAGACAAGGAGGCCCGCCTGAGCGGGCCTCGTTCTTGTCCGGCCTGAAAGGCGCTTGCCCGACGGATCAGTGGTGTTTTGCCTTGATGACGACCTGGGCCGAGAAGTCGAACTCGATGGTGTCGGTGGGATTCACACCCTTGATCCCGAAGTCGGCTGCCGTTCCCGTCTCGGGCGGGCTGGTGCAGGTGACTGTGTGGTGCCGATGCATCCCGTGCCCATGGCCCTTGGCCTGGAAGAACGAGCCGAGCACGGTGTTCGTCGTGAGATCCGTCGTCGTCCCCGAGAAGCTGACCGGGATGCCAAGGAGCCGAGGATTCGACACCTTGCCCGTACCCCAGGCGACCGACCGATCACTCTTCGTGGTCGTCACGGTGACGGTGAGGGTGCCGTAAGACCCGCAGGTGAGCGTCTGCTGCTCCCTGCCTGCATTGCTGACCCCGGCCGCGAGAAGAGCAACCGCCGCGACGAGCGGAAGTGCGAGAAGGCGCCGCATGTCTCCCCCTTCTTCCAATGGACGTATACAGCCTGTCTCGTAGCCGCGTGCTCGCGCTCTCGCACATCCACCAGGCGCGGATTTACCGCTCGTTTACAGATCCGACAAGGCACCAACCCGTCGGCGGCCGGGGTTCCGTCTCTAGGCGCGAGCGGGCAGCACACGGCCACGGACGTCGCCGAGCGCGACACCGTTGGCGGCCCGGCCGCGGAGGACGAGCTCGTCGGCGTCCTCCAGGAAGCGCTCGCCCCGGAACAGCTCGATCATCGAGCCCTCCGAGCCGGCCTCGACGCCCGAGATCGTCCCCGAGGCCATGAGGTCGCCGGTGCGCAGCGAGGCACCGTTCGAGGTTGCGTGCGCGAGCTGCTGCGGCAGCGTCCAGTAGAGCGTCCTCGCGTTGCCCTGCGAGATCGTCTCTCCGTTGAGCTCCACCTCGAGCGCCACGTCCAGGCCCCAGCCGCGGCCGCCGGCGAGATGCGGTAGCGGCGGCGGATCCTGCGGCGGCGCCTCGACCCGCGCGTCCTCGAGCAGCGCGAGCGGCGTGACCCAGGCCGAGATCGAGGTCTGGAACGACTTGCCGAGATTCGGGCCGAGCGGCACGTACTCCCACGCCTGGATGTCGCGCGCGCTCCAGTCGTTGACGAGCACGACGCCGAAGACGTGCTGGGCGAACGCCTCGACCGGCACACGCTCGCCGAGCTCGCTCGGGATCCCGACGACGAAGCCCAGCTCGAGCTCGAAGTCGAGGCGGCGGCTCGGTCCGAAGGTGGGCGCATCCTCGCCCGGCGCCTTCCGCTGACCGCACGGCCGGACGACGTCCGTGCCGCTGACGACCACGCTCCCGGCGCGGCCGTGGTACGCGACGGGCAGCCAGCGCCAGTTCGGCAGCAGCGGCTCCTGGTCGGGCCGGAACATGCGGCCGAGGTTGGTGGCGTGCTCGAGCGAGGAGTAGAAGTCGACGTAGTCCGCGACCTTGAACGGCAGGTGGAGCCGGACGTTTCGCTCGGGCATGCGCGGACCGTCGTGGGCACGGGCGGCGGCGATCGCGTCCTGCCATGCCGCCCGCCCGGACCGGAGCAGCTCGTTCAGCGTCGGCTGCGCGAAGACGTCGCCGAGGCCGGAGAGGTCGACCGCCTCGTCACCGTCCCGCCAGAGGAGTCCATTCGGCCCCGCCCCGAAGCTCACAGAATCCCCAGCTTCTCGAGCTCCTCGACCGGCTCGAAGAACGAGCAGCTGCCGATCGAGTGGAAGAGCGAGCCACGCACGTCGGCGAGCTGCGGCGGTAACGCCTCCTGGTCGCGCCAGCGGAAAGAGGCAGCGTCGAGCGCGAATGCGGGTGCCTTCTCCCGTAACGCCTCCTCCTCGTCGCCGAAGACCGCCGCCGCGAGGACGTTGAGGAAGCCGTGCTCGCCCGCCTGTGTCGGGTATGCGTGGTGGAGGCCCGCGGTCGCCTTGAACACGAGCCCGCGCGAGCGGCAGCCGCGGATGAAGTCGGCGAGCTCCTCCACGGTCGGCACGCGCTCGCCCCCACAGCGGACCTTCGCCCGCAGGCCGCGCGCCGAGACCTCGTCCAGCGGCGCACCCTCGAGGTAGACAGCCTCGTCCTGCCGCTCGCTGCCGGGCTCGACCACCGCAAGGGCTCGGCCTTCGTCCTGCGGCAACTCCGAGAGCCGGGCCGAGGGCCAGACGAGCCGGCCGAGCATCCACGCGTGCGCGCTCTCGCGCGCCCGGCGGTCCTCGGCGAGCGCCTCCGCAGGCGGCAGGCTCGCCGGCGGGAAGGTCGGCGCGTGGTCGAAGAACCTCGTCAGGAGCGCGCGGCGTGCGTCGTCGGGCATGAGGGCCGAGGCTACACTGGCGCCGGGCCAGGCCCCGTGCAGTGGGAGCCTGCGAACCGCGTCAGATCCGGGAGGAAGCAGCGCTAAGTAGTTCCTTCCACGTGTGCGTCAGGTCTGGCCCTCTGCTTGAATCGACTCGTGGCTGCTCTCTACCGGAAGTACCGCCCGCAGAGCTTCGAGGAGGTCGTGGGACAGGAGGCGGTCGTCCGCACGCTGAGCAACGCGATCGGGACCGACGCGGTGCGCCAGGCCTACCTCTTCGCCGGCCCGCGCGGTACCGGCAAGACCTCGATGGCGCGCATCCTCGCCAAGTGCCTGAACTGCGCGCAAGGGCCGACGACGACCCCCGACGGCACGTGCCACGCCTGCCGCGCGATCGCCGCCGGCACTTCGCTCGACGTGATCGAGTTGGACGCCGCGCCGCCGCGCGGCATCGACGACATCCGCGAGATCCGGGACCGCGTCGTCCTCCAACCGGTCGAAGGGCGCTACAAGGTCTACATCCTCGACGAGGCGCACCAGCTCACGGACGCCGCCTGGAACGCACTGTTGAAGCTGATCGAGGAGCCCCCGCCCCATCTCGTCTTCGTCTTCTGCACCACCGATCTCTCGAAGGTGCTGCCGACCGTGCGCTCGCGCTGCCAGACGTTCGTCTTCCGGCGGCCGCGCCTGCAGGAGCTCGTCGCGAAGCTGCGCCGCGTTGCCGACGCCGAGGGCATCGACGTTCCCGACCAGGCGCTCGCGCTCGTCGCGCGCGGCGGCCGCGGAGCGTACCGCGACGCCGAGTCGACACTCGACCAGCTCGCGTCCGCGACCGGGAACGAGATCACGGTGCAATCGGTGCTGGAGCTGCTCGGCACGGTCGAGGAGGAGACGCTCTTCCGGATCTGCGATCTCGTGATCGACCGCGACACAGCCGGCGCGCTCATCTATCTCGAGGAGCTCGCCCAGCGCGGGCACGACCTTGGCCGCCTCGTCCTCGACCTGATCGAGCACCTCCGGCAGATCATGCTCGCGCAGCACCTCGGCGACGTGCCCGAGGCGGCCGCAACGAGCGAAGAGGCACGCGAGAGGCTGAAGGCGCAGGCGAGCCAGCTCGAGGAGGCCACCGTTCTGCGGCTCGTCGACCTGCTCGCGGTCGCGGTCGACGACATGCGCCAGGGCGGCGACCCACGGTTGCCGCTCGAGCTCGCGCTCGTCAAGGTGACGCGTCCCGCGAGCGATCTGTCGCGGGAGTCGATCGCCTTCCGACTCGAGCGCCTCGAGCAGGGACAGGTCTCGAGCGGATCAGTCCAGGTGCCAGACACTCAGACGGGTCCCGCAAGCCCGGCGGCGGCGGCCGAAGCGCCCCACCCCGAGCCGGAGCCCGTTCCCGTGCCTGTGGGCGCTCCGCCCTCACTCGAGCTCTCGCAGCTCCAGGAGGCATGGATGCGCACCGTCCTGCCGGCCGTCGAGGAGCGGGGCGGCATCCCCACCGCCTCGCTGCTCCGGGAGGCACATCCGGCGGATCTGAGCGGCGACACACTCACGCTCGAGTTCCCGCCGAGCGCGTCGTTCCACCTCGACATGGCCCGCGACGCGAAGAACGCGGGCCTGCTCTCCGACGCGCTCTACGACGTGACCGGCCGCCGGCTCGAGCTCGTGTTCGAGCTCGGCGAGGCTCGCGAGGCACCGGCGGCCGACGAGGAGCCGGCCGGCGAGGAAGACTTCGTCGCCCGCTTCACCGAGACGTTCGACGCACGCGAGCGGGAAAGCTAGAGGTATGTCCTCCTTCGACATGGACAAGCTGATGCAGCAGGCCGCGCAGATGCAGGAGCAGATGCAGCGGATGCAGGACGAAGCGGAGCAGGAGACCGCGCAGTCGTCGGTCGGCGGCGGCCTCGTCAAGGTGACCGCGAACGGCGCCGGCGACGTGGTGGCCATCGAGATCTCGCCGGACGCGATCGACAAGGAAGACCCGGAGGCGCTCGCCGACCTCGTCCTCGCCGGCGTGAACGAGGCGCTCCGCTCCGCGCGGGCCGGCGTCGAGGCGAAAGCACAGCAGATGCTCGGCGACATGGGCCTCGGCGGCCTCGGCCTCCCCGGGCTCGGCGAGTGAACACAACGCCGCCACCGCGGCGAACGGTGCGCGGCCGCTACCTCTTCTCCAACTGGCTGTGGGCCCTCATCGTGCTCGGCCTGATCGGCGTCGTGATCTGGGGCTGGGCCTTCGACTTTTCGACGCGTTAGCCGCGCTGACCCGTCCGAAGCGGACGAGTACCCTCAGGGCGCATGCTGAGCCCCTCCGTCGAGAACCTCGTCGCCCAGCTGACGCGCCTGCCGGGGATCGGGAGCCGCACCGCGCAGCGGCTCGCGTTCCACCTCCTCCAGACGCAGAAGGAGGAGGCGCTGGCGCTCGCCGGCGCGATCGAGGACGTGAAGGAGCGCGTGCGCTTCTGCCGCGAGTGCGGCAACCTCACCGAGGACGAGCTGTGCGCGATCTGCCTCGACGCGCGCCGCGACCGCACCACGATCTGCGTCGTCGAGCAGCCGGTCGACCTCGTCTCGCTCGAGCGGACGGCGGAGTACCGCGGCCTCTACCACGTGCTGGGCGGCGCGCTCTCCCCGCTCGACGGCGTCGAGCCCGAGCACCTGCGGATCGACGAGCTCATGCACCGCGTCCAGCGCGACGGCGTGGTCGAGGTCGTCGTTGCCACGAACCCGAACGCGACGGGCGAAGCCACGGCGTCCTACCTCGCGGGACGACTGCGCGACCGAGTGCGGGTCACGCGCCTGGCGAGCGGCCTGCCCGTCGGCGGCGACCTCGAGTACGCGGACGAAGTCACGCTCGGCCGTGCGCTGGTCGGCCGCCGGGAAATGTGACGGTGGCGACGACGCAGTACGAGACGGTCCCCGAGGTCGCGGCCGACGCGGCCGCGCGCGGGCCCGACCTCGTGGTGATGAAGTTCGGCGGCTCCTCGGTCGCCGACACCGAAAAGATCAAGGACGTCGCACGCCGCCTCGTCCGGGCGCGCGAGGAAGGGCGACGAGTGGTCGGTGTCCTCTCGGCGATGGGCGACTCGACGGACGAGCTGATCCGGCTCGCCCACGAGATCTCGCCGCGCCCGCATCCGCGCGAGTACGACATGCTGATCTCGGTCGGCGAGCGGATCTCGAACTCGCTCTGCGCAATGGCCGTCCACGATCTCGGCCACGAGGCCATCTCGCTCACGGGCTCGCAGGCCGGCATCGTCACCGACACCGTTCACGGCAAGGCGAAGATCGCGGAGGTGCGCGCGACGCGGATCAACGAGGCGCTCGACGCGGGGAAGATCGTGCTCGTGGCCGGCTTCCAGGGTGTCTCGGCCGACTCCCACGACGTAACGACGCTCGGCCGCGGCGGCTCGAACCTGACCGCCGTCGCGCTCGCGGCGGCGCTCGGAGCAGGCGCGTGCGAGATGTACACCGACGTCGAGGGCGTCTACACCGCCGATCCGCGCCTCGTCCCGACCGCGCGCCGGCTGCCGGCGGTGACGTACGAGGAGATGCTCGAGCTCTCGGCGAGCGGCGCGAAGGTGCTCCAGCTACGCTCGGTCGAGTTCGCGCGCAATCACGACGTGCGGCTGCAGGTGCGGTCGACGTTCTCCGACGCCGAGGGAACGTGGATCGTCGACGAGGAGGATCCCGTGCTCGAGAAGGCGATCATCAGCGGCGTCGCGCACACCGACTGCGAGCCCCTGTTCCGCGTCCGCCGGGTCGGCGCGGCGCGCCTCTTCGAGCAGCTCGCGGCCTCGAACGTCAATGTCGACACGATCCTCCAGGTCGCGGGCGACGAGATCGTCTTCAGCGCTCCGGTCGAGGACCGGCGGGCGTGCGAGGAGCTGCTCGGCGCGCTCGACGTGGAGTGGTCGATGCGCGACGACCTCGGCAAGGTGAGCCTGGTCGGCGCCGGGATGAAGAGCCACCCGGGCATCGCCGCGCAGACGTTCGCGACGCTCGGCGCCGTGGGCGTCGAGCCCGAGGTCATCTCCACCTCGCCGATCAAGATCGCGTGTCACGTCCGTACCGAGGACGTGCCGAAGGCGGTGGCGGCCCTGCACGACGCGTTCGAGCTCGGAGCGGCGTGAGCCGCGCGTCGGTACGCATCGGAGTCGTCGGCGCGACCGGGGCGGTCGGCAACGTCACGATGCGACTGCTGCGCGAGCGCGGCTACGGCAACGTCCGCGCCTTCGCCTCCGCCCGCTCCGCCGGACAGGAGCTCGACGGCGGGATCGTCGTCGAGGAGGCGACCGCCGAGGCGCTCTCCGCCGGAGGCCTCGACCTTCTCCTCTTCTCGTGCGGCACGAGCGCCTCGCGCGAGCTCGTCCCCGATGCGGTCGAGGGAGGCGCGCTCGTCGTGGACAAGTCGAGCGCCTACCGGCTCGTCGAGGGGTACCCGCTCGTCGTACCCGAGGTGAACGGCCACCGCGCCCTCGAGGCGATCGAGACCACGCGCGTAGTCGCGAACCCGAATTGCTCGGCGATCCCGCTCACCTGCGTCCTCAAGCCGCTCTACGAGGCGGCCGGGCTCAAGCGCGTTCGCATCTCGACCTACCAGGCCGTCTCGGGCGCGGGCGCCCGGCGCATGGAAGGGCTGCGGGCCGAGTCGCCGGAAGAACACGACCTCGCATTCGACTGGACGTGGGAGGGTGACGAGACCGAGGAGGAGTCGAAGATCCGCGCAGAGACGCGCAAGATCCTCGAGCTGCCGGAGCTGCCGCTCAGCGCGACGACCGTGCGCGTGCCGATCCTCGTCGGGCATGCGCAGTCGGTCTGGGTCGAGACCGAGAGGCCCCTTCCGCCCGAGCACGCGGAGTCGGTGCTCGCCTCCGCGCCCGGCGTGCGCCTCGTCGAGACCCCGAGCCCACGCGCGGCCG
>JAICLM010000103.1 GCA_025927435.1 Thermoleophilia bacterium
TCGTCGGCGTCAATCGCTACGAGCAGGACGACGAGCAGCCGATCGAGATCCTCCGCATCGACCCGGCCCTCGAGCGGAAACAGATCGAGCGGGTGCAGGCGCTGCGAGAGCGGCGCGACTCGGCAGCGGCCGAGGCCGCGCTTGCCCGGCTGAAGGAGGATGCGGCGCGCGACGACCGCAACCTGATGGAGCCGATCATGGCCGCCTCCCGCGCGTACGTCACGATGGGCGAGATGTGCGACGCGCTCCGCGAGGTCTGGGGGACCTGGCGCGAGACGCCCGTGTTCTAGCGGCGCCGGTACACGCCTGACTCCCGCTCGAGCAGCCCCTCGTCGACGAGATATCGCCGCAACGCGGCCGTGTCGTCGTGGAGCTCGCCGAGGAGCGCGTTCACCTCGCGCTCGTCGTAGTCACGCCCTTCCTCGAACCGGCGCGCGACGTAGCCGAGCACGACGCGCTTCTGCCGGTACCGGGCCGGCAAGCGCACGAGGCGGCCGTCGAGGACGAAGTTCCGCAGCACGCGCTGCTCCTCGTCGGTCGCGTCGCTCGCTCCGCGTTCCCGTCCCGGACGGGAACGGGCGGCCGTCTCGAGCGCCTCCGTCGAGATCCGCAAGCCGTCACGCTGCTCGATCACGCCGGTCTGGACGAGCCTGTGGAGGACGTTCTGGACCGTCGTCTCGTCGACTCCGGCAGCGCGGGCGGCATCCCCGACCGTGCGCGCGCCGAGCGCGACCGCGGCGAAGACGCGCAGCCGATCCTCGTCGGCGAGCAGCCCTGCGAGTGTGGCGGGAGCGACCATCGTCGGTTCCTATACTGCCCGCCGTGGCAGGGAAGATCCGCGTCGTCGTTGCGAAGCCGGGCCTCGACGGGCACGACCGCGGCGCCAAGATCATCGCCCGCGCGCTCCGCGACGCCGGCATGGAGGTCATCTACACCGGCCTCCACCAGACACCCGAGCAGATCGTCGAGACCGCGATCCAGGAGGACGCCGACGCCGTCGGGATCTCGATCCTCTCGGGCGCGCACATGACCCTCGTGCCTCGCATCCTCGAGCTCCTGCGTGAGAACGGCGTCGAGGACGTTGTCGTCGTGGTCGGGGGGACGATCCCGGATGACGACGCCGACGAGCTGCGCAAGCTCGGGGTCGCGGGCGTCTTCGGCCCGGGCGCGCCCACCAGCGAGATCGTCGATTTCATTCGCGGCGCGGTGCCCGCTTGAGCGTCGTCGTCGACCGCCAGGATGCGGTCGCCGTAGTCACGATCGACCGCCAGGAGGCGCTCAACGCGCTCGACGTCGAGACGCTGACCGAGCTCCGCGACCGGCTGCGCGAGCTCGCCGAGGACTACGCGGCGCGTGTCGTCGTCCTCACGGGGGCCGGCGATCGCGCCTTCGTCGCCGGCGCGGACATCAAGTACATGGGGAGCCTCGAGCCGGCGGAGGCGAAGGAGTGGGGAGCGCTCGGCCACGAGGCGGCGCGCCTGCTCGAGGACATGCCGAAGCCGACCGTCGCCGCGATCAACGGCTTCGCGCTCGGCGGCGGCTGCGAGCTCGCCCTCGGCTGCGACCTGCGTTACGCCTCGAGCAACGCTCGCCTCGGGCAGCCCGAGATCGATCTCGGCATCGTCCCCGGGTGGGGCGGCACCCAGCGGCTCGCCCGCGTCTGCGGCCTGGGCGTCGCAAAGGAGCTCGTCCTCACGGGCCGCCAGGTCGACGCCGAGGAGGCGTTCCGCATCGGGCTCGTGAACGCGGTCGCCGATCCGGTGCTCGAGCACGCTCTCGAGGTCGCGGGGAGGCTCGCGGCCAGGAGCCCGGTGGCGCTGCGCGTCGCCAAGCGCCTGCTCAACCTCTCGCCCGGCGCGCTCGAGCGGGAGGCCGAGGAGTTCGGCGACCTCTTCGCCAGCGAGGACGCGAAAGAGGGCCTCGCGGCCTTCGCCGAGAAACGGCCACCCCGCTTCGTCGGCAGGTAAAGCATTCGTCACCCGGGAGGATTCGCGGCCGGCGGCGCGTAGTTCGGGACCCCATGCGCACCCGCATCCTCCTTGTCGGAGCCGTCCTCGCCGTCGCCGTGGCTGCCATCCCGGCCTCGCTCGCCTCCGATGGTCGGAACCCTCAGACCGCCGGGTTGCAGGTCGCGCTGCGCGCTCAGGGCCTCTACCGGGGCCCGATCGACGCGATCTCGGGGCCCGGGACCGTCGAGGCGGTCCGCGCCTTCCAACGGATCGAGGGCCTGCCCGCCACCGGGCTCGCGGACGCGCGGACGCGTGCCGCGCTCGGGCCGCTCGGCCGGCCGCTCTTCGGGGCACGGCCGCTGAAGCGGGGCGCGTTCGGCTGGGACGTCGCAGTGCTCCAGTTCCTGCTCGTGCGCCAGGGGATCAGCGTCCCCGTCAACGCGTACTTCGACGCCCCGACCTCGCACGGTGTGCGCGTCATGCAGCAGCGTCTCCACCTGCGCGCGGACGGTGTCGTCGGCCCGCACACGCTCAGAGGGCTCGTCAGCCGGGAGCCGGTGCCGCTCGCGCACGGCGTCGCCGTCGCGGCCCGCCCCAAGGCTCATCCGCATCGCAGTCACCACCGGCGGACGACTGTGCACGTCGTGCGCGCGGGCGAGTCGCTCTCGTCGGTCGCCCGGCACTACCGCACCACGGTGGCGAGGCTCGCGCGGCTCAACCACCTCGACCCGAGCCACGTCCTGCTGATCGGGACGCGCCTCAAGGTGCCGCACGGGCGGCATGTCCAGCACACCGCGACAACGCACCACGTCGCCTACCGCACGCAGAGCGTCGCGTCGGTTCGCACGCTGCTCGACCACTGGGCGCTGCACTACGGGGTCAACGTGCATCTCGTGCGCGCGCTCGCCTGGATGGAGTCCGGCTACAACAACGCGCTCGTCTCGTCGGTCGGCGCGCGCGGGATCATGCAGCTCCTGCCGAGCACCTTCCGCTTCGCCGAGAGCGTCCTGATCGGCCATCACCTACGCCACGACGCGAACGGCAACGTCCGTGCCGGCGTCGCGTACATCGCACACCTCCTGCGCGACTTCCACGGCAACCGGCGGCTCGCGCTCGCCGGCTGGTACCAGGGCGAGGGCGCCGTCAGGAAGCACGGCGTGTACAAGGTGAGCAAGCCGTTCGTGAAGGCCGTGCTCGCGCTCGCCAAGCGCATGTGAATCAACGCTTTCGGCGGCGCCACTAGAGTCCCGCCGGGATGAAGATCGCCGTCTGCGTCAAGCACGTGCCCGAGGGCCCGAGCCGCCTCGATCCCTCCTCGAAGCGCCTCGACCGTTCCGGGGAGGGGGCGCTCAACCATTTCGACGCGAACGCGGTGGAGGAGGCGCTGCGGCTCAAGGGCGACTCCGACAGCGAGGTCGTGGCCGTCTCACTCGGGCCGCAGAAGGCGCTCGACTCGCTACGGAAGGCGCTCGCGATGGGTGCCGACCGCGCGGTGCTCGTCTCGGACGAGGCCGCGGCGGGCTCCGATCTCGTCGCGACGAGCCGACTGCTCGCGGCCGCGCTCGAGAAGGAGAGCGCCGACCTCGTCCTGTTCGGCCAGCAGGCATCCGACGCCGACGGCGCGGTTCTCTGGGCCGCCGTCGCCGAGCGCCTCGGCCGGCCGGTCGTCTCGCAGGCGATGGAGCTAGCCCTCGACGGTGGCTCCGTTCGCGTGAAGCGGCAAACGGAGTTCGGCTACGACACGCTCGAGGCTCCGCTGCCTGCGGTCGTGGCCGTGAGCGACGCGATCAACGAGCCGCGCTACCCGTCGCTCAAGGGGATCATGGGCGCGAAGAAAAAGCCGCAGGACGTGCTTTCGCTCGCCGAGCTCGGCGTCGACAGCGGCGAAGCGGGCGAAGCCGGGTCACGGACGACCGTGCTCGCGCTCGGCGACCCCCCGGCGCGCGCCGACGCGCGCAAGATCGAGGACGACGGCAACGCCGCCGAGGCGATCGTCGACTTCCTCGCCGAGAAGAGGCTCGTGTGAGCATGCTCGTCTTCCTCGAGAGCCACGGCAAAGAGCTGCAGAAGGGCTCGCTCGGGGTGCTCGCAAAGGCCGCTTCGCTCGGCGACGCCGACGCGGTGATCGCCGGTGAAGGCGCGAACGCGCTCGCCGCCGAGGCGGGGAAGTTCGGCGCCAAGAAGGTCTGGATCTGCGAGGACGGCGAGGTCGCGCAGCCGCTGCCGCAGCCGCGCGTCGACGTGCTCGCGCACGTGGTGGAGGAGGGTGCCTACGACACCGTGCTGTTCGCGAACTCCGTGCTCGCCGCAGACATCGCCGCCGGCCTCGCCGCGCGTCTCGATGCCGGCCTCAACTGGGATCTCGTCGACGTCGAGCTGAAGGACGGCGAGCTGGTGGGCAAGCGGCCGGCGCTCCAGGACTCCGTCTACGCGGACGTCGGCTGGGACGGCACGCCTCGGCTTGCGCTCTTCCGCGCGGGCTCGTTCGACGCGACCGCCACCGGCGGCGGAGAGCCCGAGACCACGAACGTCTCCCCGTCGTACGCGGAACACTCCACGGCCGTCAAGCTCGTGGGCCAGGACGCCGAGGAGTCGAGCGGCCCCTCGATCGAGGACGCCGACGTGATCGTCGCGGGCGGCCGCGGCCTCGGCTCGCCCGACAACTTCACGCTCGCAGAGGAGCTTGCTAAGGCGCTCGGCGGCGCCGTCGGAGCGACCCGCGCGGTCGTCGACGCCGGCTGGTACCCCTACTCGGCGCAGATCGGCCAGACAGGCAAGACCGTCTCGCCGAAGCTCTACGTCGCTCTCGGCATCTCCGGCGCCATCCAGCACAAGGTCGGCATGCAGAGCTCCGGCACGATCGTCGCGATCAACAAGGACGCGAACGCGCCGATCTTCGAGTTCAGCGACCTCGGCGTCGTCGGCGACGTGCACGAGATCGTGCCCAAGCTCACCGAGCTGGTCCGCGCCCGGCGAGGCTGATGGCGCGGCCGTCGAACTTCCCGCCGCCGTTCTCGGTGCGCGACTACGTCACCGAGCCCACCGATCCGGAAGACGAGCGGATCGAGGTCGGCGTCCTCGTCGTCGGTGCCGGGCCCGCGGGTCTCGCGTGCGCGATCCGGCTCGGCCAGCTGCTCGAAGAGGACCCGGAAACGGCAGAACGGCTCGGGGAAGTGCCGGTCGCGGTCCTCGAGAAGGGCAAGCAGCCCGGCTCGCATCTCCTCTCCGGCGCCGTCGTCGACCCCAAAGCGCTCCGCCGCCTCTTCGGAGAGCGGTTCCGGATGGAGGACCTGCCGTCGTTCGGCCCGGTCCCCGGGGAGTCCGTGTACGTCCTCACACGCCGCGCCGCTCTACCGATTCCGCCGCCGCCGCCGATGCGGAACCACGGCAACTGGATCTTCTCGCTCTCGCAGCTCGGCCGCTTCCTCGCCGAGCGGGCGGAGGAGAGCGGAGCGATGATCCTCCCCGAGACCGCGGCGCAGAAGCTGCTCGTCTCCCACGGACGCGTGCGGGGCGTCCGCACCGGCGACAAGGGACGCGGCCGCGAGGGGGGCGAGCTCGGGAACTTCGAAGCCGGCTCCGACCTGGTGGCCAAGATCACGGTGCTCGCGGAGGGGACGCAGGGTCACCTCACCGGCGTCGCGCTCGACCGCTTCGGCCTGGGCGGCGACGAGCCGCAGGTGTGGGAGCTCGCGGTGAAGGAGGTCTGGAAGGTCGCCAAGCCGCTCGATCGCGTCATCCACACGATGGGCTGGCCGCTGCGCACGAACAAGCGCTACCGCGAGTTCGGCGGGTCGTTCATCTACCCGCTGGGCGACGACATGGTCACGATCGGCCTCGTCGTCGGGCTCGACTACCGCGACGCGTCGCTCTCGGTGCACGACCTGCTGCAGGAGCTGAAAACCCATCCGAAGATCCGGAAGATCCTGCAAGGCGGCGAGCGGCTCGAGTGGGGCGCGAAGACGATCCCTAGCGGGGGCTTCCACTCCCTGCCACGGGAGCTGCACGCGCCGGGCCTGCTGCTCTGCGGAGACGGCGTCGGCATGGTCAACGTGCCGCGGCTGAAGGGCATCCACTACGCGATCGAGTCGGGACGCCTCGCGGCCGAGGCTGCGTTCCGCGCGCTGCAGCGCGGCGAGACGCCCGCGAGTGCGCTCTCGTCCTACGACGAGGCGGTGCGCGACAGCTTCATCTGGAGCGACCTGCACGAGGTGCGGAACATGCGCCAGGTCTTCGGGCGCGGCTTCTTCGTCGGCGGCGCGCTGGCGAGCGCGATGACGATGTCGAAGGGAAAGGTCGAGCTCGGGAAGCTGCAGGCGGAGCCGGACGCAGACCAGCCGCTCCTCGTCACCGACCGCGCGGCGAGCTACCCGAAGCCCGACGGCAAGCTCACCTTCGACAAGCTTTCGTCGGTCTTCGCGTCCGGCAACAAGACACGCGACGACCAGCCGAACCACATCAGGATCGAGCGTCGCGTCCCGCGCGAGGTCGCGCAGCTCTGGGAGCACATGTGCCCGGCGCAGGTCTACGAGATCGGGCGGGAGGACGAGGACGGCACCGTGACGGTCGACCTCGCGCCTTCCAACTGCGTCCAGTGCGGGGCGATCACCGCCAAGGGCGGACGGCTGACGCCGCCCGAGGGCGGATCCGGCCCCGAGTACAACGCCACCTGATTTACCGCAGATTTACCCCAAATCGCCGCTTCGGACCCGACAATGCGTCCATGTTCGGCAAGCGCTTCGCCCTTCTCGCCGGCGTTCTCGTGACGCTCAACCTCGTGCTCTGGTTCGCGGCGCCCGGCCTTGCGCTCCGCAAGGGTCTCGTCAACGAGCTCTTCGGCTCGAAGCTGATCCGGGGCGAGGCGATCTACAAGTTGCCGGTCTGCGGGGGAACGGACTGCCACTTCGACCGCGGAGTGATCACCGACGTCACCCCGACGCAGCTCACGCTCCGCGAGGCCGACGGCCGCATCCAGCCGATCCCGATCTCCGACTCCACCAAGGTCATCAAGTTCGGCCGCCACATCTCGATCAACCGGCTGGCGCGCCGCTGGCGCGTGTTCGTGACCTGGCCGACGGCCGGGCCTGCCCAGTCGGTCGACGTCGAGAAGGTCCCGCGGCGGCGCGGCTAGGAGCAAAGTTGTTCCCGTCCGCCGCCGCCACCCCTATCCTGGGCCCGTGACCGCGAAGGCAACGGGTGGGGCGCTCCTCCTCGTTGAGGACGACGACTCGATCGGCAAGCTCGTCAAGCA
>JAICLM010000021.1 GCA_025927435.1 Thermoleophilia bacterium
GCTTCATGGCTGTGCGTTTTCGGGGTGCTCCACCTTCACGCTGAGTACGTACTGCGTCGAGCACGAGCTCCTCGTGCGGGCGGTGAAGGAGTCCGAGCGCGCCCATGCCGCGGACGCCTCTCTCGCCGCGGACGCCGCGCTGGCTGCGGACGCTGCGCTGACCGCCGCGACGCCCGAAGCAGCCGCGCCGTAGGTCAGACCGTCTCTGTGGGAGCGCCGGCCGGCGCGGACTGCGGCGTGAGGTCGAGCGGCTTCACGACCTCGGCGAAGTGGCACGCAGTCGGGTGGCCTGTGCCGCGGTCGACGAGTGCGGGCTCTTCCTCCGCGCAGATCTGCTGAGCCTTCCAGCAGCGGGTGCGGAAGCGGCAGCCCGACGGCGGGTTGGCCGGGCTCGGCACGTCGCCCTCCAGCACGATCCGCTCGCGCTTGCCGCGCTGACCCGGTTCCTCGATCGGCACCGCCGACAGCAGCGCCTGCGTGTACGGGTGGGACGGGCGCTCGTAGATGTCGTGCTTCGACCCGATCTCGACGACCTTGCCGAGGTACATCACGGCCACGCGGTCGGAGACGTGCCGCACGACCGACAGATCGTGGGCGACGAAGATGTAGGTGAGGCCGAAGTCGCGCTGCAGCGACTCGAGCAGGTTGACCACCTGGGCGCGGATCGAGACGTCGAGCGCCGACACGGGCTCGTCGAGGATGATGAGCTGCGGATTGAGCGCCAGGGCCCGCGCGACGCCGATCCGCTGCCGCTGGCCGCCGGAGAACTCGTGCGGAAAGCGGTTCGCGTGCTCCGGCGAGAGCCCGACGACGCGCAGCAGCTCGTCCACGCGCGCACGCCCCTGAGCGCCGCGTGAGCGGCCGTGGATCACGAGCGGCTCGCTCACGATGTCGCGGACGGTCATGCGCGGGTTGAGCGAGGCGTACGGGTCCTGGAAGACGATCTGCATCTCGCTGCGCACCTCGCGCATCTCCCGCCGCTTCAGGCCGGTGATGTCCCGCCCGTTGAAGATGATCTTGCCCGCCGTCGGATCCGTCAGCTTGATCAGCGTGCGCGAGAGGGTCGTCTTGCCACAGCCCGACTCGCCCACGAGCCCGAGCGTCTCGCCGGCGTTGATCGACAGGTCGACGCCGTCGACCGCGTGGATGTGCCCGACGGTGCGCTTGAAGATGCCGGCGCGGATCGGGAAGTACTTGACGAGCTGCTCGACGCGGAGGATCTCGTTGCCGCTATCTGCCCGCTGATGGACGGCCGCAACCTCGGCGCTCACGCGACCGCCTCCGAGAACTTCGACTTGCGCCCGATCAGCTCCTCCGAGAAGTGACAGGCGCTTGCGTGCCCGGCGCCGACGTCGACCGGCGCGAGCGGCGGATTCTCCTGCCGGCACTTCTCGCGCGCGAGGAAGCAGCGGGGATGGAACGGGCAGCCCGGGGGGAGGTCGATCAGGGAGGGCGGCGCGCCGGTGATCGGCTCGAGCCACTCCTCGTCCTCGGTCAGCTTCGGCAGGCTGTTCATGAGCCCGATCGTGTAGGGGTGCCTCGGCGCGCGGAAGATCGTCTCGACGGTGCCCGTCTCGACGATGTGGCCCGCGTACATGACGAGGACCCGGTCGCACATCTCGGCCACGATGCCGAGGTCGTGCGTGATCAGAATCGTCGCCGCCTCCGTCTCCTGCTGGACGCGCTTCATGACCTCGAGCACCTGCGCCTGGATCGTCACGTCGAGCGCGGTCGTCGGCTCGTCGGCGATCAGGAGCGACGGTGAGTTCGTGATCGCCATCGCGATCATCGCGCGCTGGCGCATGCCGCCCGAGAACTCGTGCGGGTACTGGTTGAAGCGCGTCTCCGCGTTCGGAACGCCCACGAGCCGCAGCAGGTCGACGACGCGCTTCTTCACGGCGTCGTCCTTCTCGTCCGGGAAGTGCGTCTTGATCGCCTCGCCGAGCTGGAAGCCGACGCTCAGAACCGGATTCAGCGAGGTCATCGGATCCTGGAAGATCATCGCGACCTCGTTGCCGCGAACGCGCCGGAGCTCCTTCTTCTTCAGCCTCAGCAGGTCGCGGCCCTTGAACATCGCGGTGCCGCTGACGATCCGTCCCGGCGGCTGCGGGATCAGGCCGAGCAGCGCAAGCGTCGAGACGCTCTTGCCGGAGCCCGACTCGCCGACGATGCCGAGCGTCTCGCCCGGATAGAGCTCGTAGGAGACGCCGTCCACCGCATGGACGATCCCGTCCTCCGTCTTGAACTCGACGACCAGGTTGTCGATCGCGAGAAGCGGCTCAGGCACGCATCCGCCTCTGGGTCGGGTCGAGCGCGTCCCGGAGGCCGTCGCCGAGGAAGTTCACGCAGAGGACGATCGCGACGATCGTCAGCCCCGGGAAGATCGTCAACCACCACGTGGTCCCCCCGGTAGGTGTCTGCGGAGACTGCTGGGCGTCGTTGACGAGCACGCCGAGCGACGGCGTGGGCGGCTTGATCCCGAAGTTGAGGAAGGAGAGGGCCGCCTCCACCAGGATCGCCGTGCCGACGGCGAGCGTCGCGTTGACGACGATCGGGCCGAGCGTGTTGGGAAGGATGTGGCGGAACATCAGGCGCGCGTCCCCCGCACCGGAGGCTTTCGCCGCCTCGACGTACTCCTTCTCGCGGAGGGAGAGGAAAATCCCTCTGACCACGCGGGCGATCCCTGTCCAGAAGAAGAACACGAGGATCAGCGAGACGCGCCACTGGTTGCCCTGGCCGAGCAGAGCCGTAGCCGTGAGCAGAACGGCCAGCAGCGGGAGCGTCAGCACGAGGTCGGTGACGCGCATGAGGAGGTTGTCCAGCCAGCCCCCGTAGTAGCCGGCGACCGCGCCGATGATCAGGCCGACGACCGTCGAGACGATGGCGACGAAGACGCCGACCTCCATCGAGGTCCGGATTCCCCAGACGACGCGGGTGAACTGGTCGCGTCCGAGCGCGTCCGTGCCGAACCAGTGCGCGTGCGTCGGCCCCTGGAGGATGTGCGTGAGATCGATCTCCGCGTACGAATACGGCGAGACGACCCCCGCGAAGATCCCGGCGCCGAAGATGATCACCAGACCAACGAGCCCGACCATCGCGAGCCGGTGGCGGAAGAAGCGCATGCGCGCGTACGACCACTGGCTGCGAGCCTTGAGCTCGAGGCCGGCCGCCTGCGTGTCGTCGACGGCGGCCACGATCGAGCCCTCCGGCGCGATCACCTCGCCCTCGATCGCCTGCGTGGCGGGGAACACGGAGTCGTCGCTGGGAGCCATGGGGCCCTGGGTCGGCCTGAGGTCAGTCATAGCGGATGCGCGGGTCCAGGAAGCCGTAGAGGATGTCCGCGATCAGGTTGAACACGACGATGAAGATCGCCGTGACCAGGAGGTAGGCCATCACCTCGTAGAGATCGAGGGCATTGAGCGCCTGGATGAACCAGAACCCGATGCCGTCGAGCGAGAAGACCGTCTCCGTGACGATCGCGCCGCCGAGCAACGCCCCGAAGTTGAGCGCGGCAACCGTCGTGAGCGGGATCAGCGCGTTGCGGAAGACGTGGCGCATGATCACGCGCCACTCCGACACTCCCTTGGCGCGGGCGGTCCGTACGTAGTCGCTGTTGATCACGTCGAGCATCGAGGCTCGCATGTAGCGGCTGTAGAGCGCGAAGCTGATGATGCAGAGGGTCGCGATCGGCAGCGCCAGATGCTGCAGCCGGTCTATCGACCATGTAGGCCCGCCGGGAAGGCTGTTCAGTCCCGAGGTGTAGAAGATCCGGATGTCGTAGTGCAGGAAGATGTCCGTGAACGCGATCTGCAGCAGCAGCGCGAGCCAGAACGTCGGCATTGCGAAGCCGAGGAAGCTGATCGACGTGAACAGGTAGTCGAAGACCGAGTACTGGCGGATCGCCGAGAAGATCCCGATGGCGACGCCGAGGATGATCGCGAGGACCTCCGAGATGATGATGAACTGCGCCGTGTGGCCCATCGTCCGGGTGATCTGGGGCCAGATCGGCTGCAGCGTCACGAGCGACTTACCGAGCTTCTGGGTGAAGACGTCGTGCACCCAGAGGAAGTAGCGCTCGATCACCGGCTTGTCCAGGTGCTCCTGGTGGATCAGGTGGTCGAGCGTGCTCTTCGGGACGCGTGGGTTCTGCCGCAGCAGCGCGACCGGGTTGCCGGCATACGAGACGAAGAGGAAGCTGAAGAACGTCGAGAAGAAAAGAACGGGGATGCTGTAGAGAATCCGTCTGACGATGTATGTGAGCATCGCGTCTCTCTGACGTAGTCGGAGAAGAGTCAGGATCCGCGCCCGCCCTCCGGCGGGCGCGGATCCTTGTACTCAGTGGCTTTCTAGGCCTGCCTCGAGGTCAGCAGCCTACCAGTGCCACCGCTCGAGGTTCCAAGTCGGGCCCTCGAGCGTCGGGTTGTTGGACTTCGACGCGCCCTTGAGCGCCTTCTTGTAGACGAAGATCTGCGGCGGCGCGTACAGCGGGATGACCGCCAGCGCGTTCGAGGTGATCTTCGCGGCCTGCTGGTACTGGGCGGTCCGCTTCTTCGAGTTGAAGTTGGTCTCGCCCTTCTTGATCAGCGAGTCGACCTTCTTGCTGCAGTAGCGCTTGTAGTTCGACCCGCCGAGGTTCTTCTTGGCGTTGTAGCACTGGTAGATGGCGTCGAATCCGGAGGGATCCGGGCCGCCGATCCAGGCGTACTCACCGAGGTCGAAGTTGGTGTTCGGCAGGGTGACGCCGAAGAACGTGTCGGCGTCGTGGATGGTCACGTCGAGCTTGATGCCGACGGCCATGAGCTGCTGCTTGAAGATCTGGCCGCTGGCGACACGCGAAGCCCTGCTCGTCGTGTCGAAGCGGAACTCGGTCTTCTGACCACCGCACGTCCAGACCTTCGAGTTGCCGCTGCTCGGGCTCGACGGACCGCCCGTGCAGCCGTGCGACTTGAGCGTCGAGATCGCCTTCTTCGCGTTGAAGTTGTACTTCTTGAAGTAGGCGAACTTGCCGCTGGCCGGCGCACCGAACTCGTAGAACGTGTTGTTCAGCGGCTTGAGGCCCGGCGCAATACCGCCGTACAGGGCCTTGATCAGCGACGGCCGGTTCATGCCGTAGGCAATCGCGGCACGGATGTACTGCTTGGTCAGGAGGGAGTTCCAGTTGCCCCGCACGTTGCTCTCGGGGTTGACCTGGATGTCCCAGTGCTCCTGGGTGAAGCTGGGCACTGCGCTGTACACGAGGTTCTTCTGGTGCACGAGCGTGGACAGTGCCGACTCAGGGGACGGCGTGATCGCGTCGACCTCGCCGCCGCGCATGGCCTGAATCTCCGAGTTGGTGTCGGTGATGATCCGGAAGGCGATCGAGTTGAGACTCGCCTTGTGGCCGTACCACTTCGGGTTCTTCTTGATGACCATGCCCTGACCGGGCGTGTAGCTGGACATGTAGAACGGGCCGTTCGAGATCGGGTGCCCGTCGTTACCGCACACGCAGTTGTGCCAGTAGTCGTTGAACTGCTGACCCTTGAGCGCGAAGCCCGGGTAGATGTACCCGAACAGGTCGCGGTAGTCGGCGAACGCCTGGCCCTTCTTCCAGAAGAAGGTGACCTGCTTCTTGCCGTGGGCCTTGGCCCGGGCGATGTTGGCATAGCCAACGTTCGAAGCAACGTTGTTCGTCGGCTTGATGAACTGCTGCCACGTGTAGATGTAGTCCGCCGCGGTGACGGGGCGGGCCTTGTGGCCGAGCCAGTTCCAGTTCGCGTCCTTGCGGATCGTGATCTTCAGCGACTTCTTGGTGGCCACGACCTTCGACGCCATGTCGAGGTGGTATGCGCCCTTGTTGTCGATGATGTAGTTGCCGCGCAGGATCGGCGTACCGGCAACGATGGCGGCGTAGAACGCGTTCTCGTCCGCATCGCCGAGGTTGAAGCCGGTCACCGCCTGCTCGAGGCCGAAGACCATCGTCTTCTTGGCCGCACGCGCGGCAGGCGTGCGCGGAATGGCCGCATACGCCTTCGCAAACGGGGCCGCCTTGAGAACCCGAGCACTGGAGCTCGAGTTCGAGCCGGCCGTCATCGCGGCAGCGGAGCCGGCCAGACCAAGCACGGCGGCAAACGCTGCTGCGAAGAACCAGACCCGTCTATGCATTAGATATACCCTCCGTTCGGTGCGCACCGGGAGCCTCGACGGCGGCGCCAACTCGCTCCGACGCTCCGAGGAGCGTCCGTCACGTGCTTTAGACGACGGCCCGCCAGCTTAGTTAGAAGGCTCTGAGAACGCGGCGTACCGGCGTCAGACGTGCTTGAAGCCGGCGGGGGTGCTGCTCACGGGAACGAACATGCCGTCCTCGAGGCGCGTGAAGCGACTGATCGTGTAGTGCTGCCCCGTGGCGCCCACGAAGCCCGTCACCTGGAACCCGGAATGCTGCGAGCCCGGGCGCTGCCCGGGAGCGACGAACATCGTCGCGACCACGGCCGCGGCGGACGCGACGGCCACCGCGGAGCTCACCCTCCAGCTGCGCCGGAGCCGAGGCAGAGCGAAGCGTTCCGCCGGCTCCTCGAGCGGAGCCTCGCGCAGCCACGCGGTCACGTCCCGTACCTGCTCGGCCCACGCCGAGCACTCGGGGCAGATGAGAAGGTGGGTCTCGAGGCGGTCGACCTCGAGCTCCGGCAGCTCTCCGTCGAGCTGAGCGGACAGGGACTCGCGCGCGCGAGCACAGTTTGTCTCTGGAAGCTGCACGTTGCTCCTCTTGATGTCTGACGGGCGCCTGTGGGGAAAGTTAGCCAGGTTCCGCGTTGAGTTCGGCGAACCAGTCGAGCGCGTCGGGATTCGCCAGCGAGTCGCGGCTCGCCACCTCCTGCACGGGAGCACCCATCAGAATCCTCTTGATCGGCACCTCGAGGATCTTCCCTGAGAGTGTGCGCGGGATCTCGGGGGCAGCGAGAACCGTGTCGGGAACGTGGCGCGGCGAGCAGTCCTCCCGGATCCGGCACCGGATCTCGGCTTCGAGCCGGTCGTCGAGGACCGTGCCCTCGCGGAGCACCACGAACAGCGTCATGCGGCTCCCCTCCTGCTCGGGCACGTCCACTACGAGCGCATCGAGGATCTCGTCGAGCGCGAGGACGCTGCGGTACAGCTCGCTCGTCCCCATCCGCACGCCGCCCCGGTTGATCGTCGCGTCGGACCGGCCGGTGATGATCGCGGTGCCGCGCTCGGTGATCTCGATCCAGTCGCCGTGGCGCCAGACCCCGGGGAACGTCGAGAAGTAGCTCTCCCGGTAGCGCGACCCGTCCTCGTCGCCCCAGAGATAGAGAGGCATCGAGGGCATCGGCTCGGTGATGACGAGTTCGCCGACCTCGCCGACGAGCGGGCGCCCGTCCTCGCTCCACGCCTCGACCTTCGCGCCCAGCGCCCTCGCCTGCAGCTCGCCGCGGTAGACCGGAAGCGTCGGAACCCCACCGACGAACGCGGTACAGACGTCGGTTCCACCGGAAGTGGAGAAGAGCCAGACGTCCTCCCCGAGCCGCTCCCGCACCCAGTCGAAGGCCTCGGGCGAGAGCGGCGAGCCGGTCGAGCCGACGCTGTCGAGACGGGAGAGGTCGCGTCCCGCTCGCGGCTCCACGTTCTCCTTCTGGCATGCCGCGATGTAGCCGGCGCTCGTGCCGAAGCTCGTGATGCCCGCCGCATCGGCGAGATCCCACAGCGTCGCGAGGTCCGGGTGCGCCGGGTTCCCGTCGAAGAGGACGATCGACGCGTCCGAGAGCAGGCCGCCGACGAGGAAGTTCCACATCATCCAGCCGGTGGTCGTGAACCAGAACAACCGGTCGCCGGCCCGCGCGTCGAGATGCAGCCGGAGCTTCTTCAGGTGCTCGAGCAGGATCCCGCCCTGGCCGTGGACGATCGCCTTCGGGAGGCCGGTCGTGCCCGAGCTGTAGAGCACCCAGAGCGGGTGGTCGAACGGAAGCTGCGCGAATTCGAGCCCCGCCGGCGGCAGGTCCCAGTCCCCGCCGGCGAGATAAGGGACGACGAAGGTCTGGCGTAGCGTCGGCAGCTCGCGTTGCAGGGCCGCCACCGCGTCGCTACGGTCGAAATCCCGGCCGCCGTAGCGGTAGCCGTCGACCGCGAGCAGCACCTTCGGCTCGATCTGGGCGAAGCGGTCGACGACGCTACGGACGCCGAACTCCGGCGCGCAGCTCGACCAGATCGCGCCGATGCTCGCACAGCCGAGGAAGGCTGCGACGGTCTCCGGGACGTTCGGCAGGTAGGCAGCAACGCGATCGCCGGGCTCGACGCCCGCCTCGCGCAGCGCAGCGGCGACGGAGCCGGCGCGCGCCCGCAGCTCCCCCCATGTCCATTCGCCGAGCGGCCGCAACTCCGATGCGTGGCGGATCGCCACGTCCTCGTTCGCACGGCCGCGGAAGACGTGCTCCGCGTAGCTGAGCCTCGCGCCCGGGAACCACCCGGCGCCGGGCATCTCGCGCGTGGTGAGGATGCGGTCGTACGGTTCGCTCGCCTTCACCGCGAAGAACTCCCAGATCGAGGCCCAGAAGTCCTCGAGTTCGTCGACCGACCACTGCCAGAGCGCCGGGTAGTCCTCGAGGGCGAGCCCGCGCGTCTCGTTGAGCCACTCGCGGTAGCGGGTCAGCGTCGCAGACGCGACCCGCTCCGGGCTCGGAGTCCAGACGACCGGCGGCGCAGACACGCCGCGATCGTAGTCGGGTCAGCGCCGGGCGGTCTCGAGCGGCGGCGTCGGCTCGCCCTCGGCGTCTGCGATTCCCGAGAGGACGTCCCGGATCGCCACGAGCGAGCTGTGCTGCGGCTCCCAGCCGAGCTCCTCGCGGGCGCGGGTCGTGTCCATGAGCGGCACCGCGAGGCCCATGTCGAGCCAGCCCGGCGGCGTCGGCTGCAGGCGGAGGCGCCAGCTCGCGGCCAGCGCGCTTCGCGCGGCAGCCGTCGGCAGCGGGACGACGCGGGCTCCGAGCGCCTGCGCGAGCGTCGGCGCGTCGAGCACCGGCTCGGCAGCGACATTGAAGGCGCCGTGCGCGTCTCCTACGACGGCGAGCCGGTACGCCTCGGCCACGTCGCGCGTGTGGACTGCCTGGAAGCGCAGCCCGTCGAGATCCGGGATTACAGCGAGCGCCCCGCGCTTCGCGAGCGCCCGCGGGAAGAGCGGCCCGAGGAAGTAGCGGCGCTGCTCCTCGCCGGAGCTCCGCTTGAAGATCAGGCCGGGGCGCAGACGGACGATCCGGGTGGTCGGCCGCTCCACCTGGAAGTGGTCGAGCAGACGCTCGACCTCGGCCTTGTGGCGGGCGTAGAAGCTGGTGGGAGTCCCCTCGGTAGGCCAGCTCTCGTCCACTGCGCGATCCTTCGGGCCCGGCGAGTACGCGCCGACCGAGGACGCGTAGACGAGCGCCGGCACACCGGCCTCGGCAACCGCGCGGAAGACGCGCTCGCTGCCCTCGACATTCGTGCGCCGGAGCGCGGCGAGATCGTGCGACGGCTGGATTGCCCAGGCCAGGTGGACGACGCAATCCGCCCCGCGGAAGAGCGCGACGAGGTCGTCGTGCTCGATGTTCGCCGCGTGCCACTCGGTCTCGTGGAAGTTGCGCAGCGGGAGGCGGCGGGCCAGCCCGACGATCTCGTCGACGTCGTCCTCTGCCGCCAGCGCGCGCACGAGGCTCGTGCCGACGTTGCCGCTCGCCCCGGTGACGACGACCCGCATTACTGCTTCCGCGCGATCGCGCGGGCGAGCTCGCGCTTCGACATCTTCGAGCGGCCCTCGACGCCGAGGCGGCGGGCGCGCTCGTACAGCTCGTACTTCGTGTTCTGCTCGACGTCCACGCCGCCGAAGGTCTCCCCAACGCCTGCCCGCTTCTGCGCCGTCGTCTTCTTCGACCGCGGATCGCTCGGGCCGGGCCGGTCCTTCGGCACCCAGCGGTCGCCGCGCTTCTCGTGCGTCTGCTTGAGCGACGCCATCGCCGTCCGGTGCGCCCGCTCGCCTTCCCCGTACTGCTCGACCGCGGCGTCGTGGGTCTTCGCAAAGGTGCGCTGCGCCTTCCGGCCCGAGCGCTTCAGCGTGTCGGGCAGCTCCGAGCGCCTGACCTTGTTCCCGTTCGCCATCTTCGGCATGACCTACCTCCTCACGGCTGCAGGACGACCTTGAACGAGCCGTCCTCTTTCTTCTGGAACTGCTCGTAGGCAGAAGGTGCTTCCGAGAGGGGGAGGTGATGACTCGCGAACGAGTCGGTGCGCAACGGGTCGCCGTCGAGCAGCAGGGGCATGATCTCCGGGACCCACCGCAGCACGTTGGCCTGGCCCATGCGGATCTGCACCTGCTTGTCGAACAGGACGCGCAGCGGCAGCGGATCCGCCATGCCGCCGTAGACGCCCGAGATCGAGATCGTCCCGCCGCGGCGAACCAGTTCGATTGCGAGGTGGAGCGCGTGCAGCCGGTCGACACTCGCCGTCTCCATCAGCTTCCGCTGGATCGCCTCCGGCAGGTACCCCGCCGCCTGTTGCATCGCCTTGGCAATCGGCGCGCCGTGCGCCTCCATCCCGACCGCGTCGAGGACCGAGTCGGGGCCGCGGCCGTCCGTCGCCTGCCGCACGACCTCGACGAGGTCTTTCTCGTGCTCGCGCAGGTCATAGACCTCGACGCCGTGCGAGCGGGCGCGCTCGAGGCGGTCCGAGACGAGATCGACGGCGAGCACGCGGTGGCCGCGGTGCTGCGCGATCCGGGTGGCCATCTCGCCGATCGGGCCCAGCCCGAGCACGAGCAGCGTGCCGCCGTCCGGCACGTCCGCGTACTCGACTCCCTGCCAGGCGGTCGGCAGGACGTCGGAGAGGAAGAGAAAGCGGTCGTCAGGCGGCCCCTCGGGCACCTTGATCGGGAGGGTGTTGCCGTAGGGGACGCGAAGGTACTCGGCCTGCCCGCCCGGCACTTCGCCGTAGAGCGTCGTATAGCCGAAGAGGGAGGCGCCGGTGCCGTGCTCGCGATTCTGGGTCGTCTCGCACTGCGAGTGGAGACCCTGCGAGCACATCCAGCAGCTCCCGCACGAGATGTTGAACGGCACGACGACACGGTCGCCGGGTGCGACGGAGCTGACCTCGGGGCCCACCTCCTCGACGATGCCCATCGGCTCGTGCCCGAGCACGTTCCCTTCGTTGAGGTAGGGCGTCATGACCTCGTAGAGGTGGAGGTCGGAGCCGCAGACGCCGGAGGACGTGACGCGGAGGATCACGTCGTCGGGCTTGCGGATGCCCGGGTCGGGAACCTCCTCGACCCGGACATCGCGCTTGCCGTGCCAGGCGACTGCCTTCACTAGGTGGTCGCCTGCTGGTTCAGACCGGCCTTGAACATGCCGCCGGTCGCGATCTTCGTCAGGAGCTTGTCGGCCTGCGACTCCTCGTCGAGCGTCTGGTCCATCAGGTCCTTGATGCCGTCGAAGCCGCTGTCGTCGGCGAGCTGGCGAGCAGTGCCGTAGGCGGCGATCTCGTAGTGCTCGACGCGCTGCGCGGCCGCGATCAACGCCGCGTCCTTCGCGGTCGGGTCGCCGGGCATCTGGATCATCTCCTCGCCTTCGGCGATGAGGCCCTTCATCCCCTTGCAGACCTCGGTCGGGTGCGCGACGCCGAGCTCACCGAGTGCCTCCTCGACGCGCCTCAGGTGACCGCGCGTCTCCTCGAGGTGATGCTGGAAGGCCTCGCGAAGCTCGTCGTGGTGCGCCGCCTGCGCCATCTTCGGCAGCGCTTCGACGAGCTGCGTCTCGGCGCTGTGCAGATCTTCGAGCTGCTCCTGCAGAACGTCTTTCAGCGAGTTGAACCCCATGTGGCTGTCTCCTTTTCGAGTTGTATTTCCTTGGTCTGGCGTTCCGCCTCTGCCGAACTGCAAACCGGCCTTCGGAAGTAAGGTGGAGACATGGCCGAGGAGACGTTGACGGTGCGGGACAACCGCACGGGAACCGAGGTCGAGATTGCGATTTCGGACGGCACGATCCAGGCAACCGACCTCCGCCAGCTCGGGCTGATGTCGTACGACCCGGCCTTCCTCAACACCGCCTCGACCCGCAGCGGGATCACGTTCATCGACGGCGACGCGGGCATCCTCCGCTACCGCGGCTTCCCGATCGAGCAGCTCGCGGAGCACGCGAGCTTCCTCGAGACCGCGTGGCTCCTGTTCGAGGGCGAGCTGCCGACGCGCGACCAGCTCGAGGCCTGGGAGGAGGAGGTGCGCGTCCACACCTACGTGCACACGAACGTCACCCAGTTCCTCGACGGCTTCCGCCACGACGCGCATCCGATGGGGATGCTGCTCGGCGCGGTCGCCGCCCTCTCGACCTTCTACCCCGATGCGAAGGAGATCGGCGACGCGGAGAGCCGCCGCCTGCAGCGTCTGCGGTTGATCGCGAAGTTCCCGACGATCGCCGCGTGGGTGTTCCGCCACAGCCGCGGGTTGCCGTACGTCTTCCCCCGCAACGATCTCGACTACATCGGCAACTTCGTCAACATGACCTTCGAGATCGGCGGCCGCCACGAGCCGAATCCGGTGCTGCAGCGCGCGCTCGAGATCCTGCTCGTCCTCCACGCCGACCACGAGCAGAACGCCTCGACGAACGCCGTGCGCGGCGTCGGCTCGACGCAGGTCGATCCCTTCTCAGCCGTCTCCGCGGGAGTTGCCGCGCTGTACGGGCCTCTCCACGGAGGCGCGAACGAGGCGGTGCTGCGGATGCTCGACGAGATCGGTGACGTGAAGAACGTCCCGGCCTTCATCGAGGGCGTGAAGAACCACGAGCGCCTGCTGATGGGCTTCGGCCACCGCGTCTACAAGAACTACGACCCGCGGGCGAAGCTGATCAAGCGGGTCGCCGACGACGTCTTCGCACAGACCGGCGTCGATCCGAAGCTCGAGATCGCGCTGGAGCTGGAGCGGATCGCGCTCGAGGACGACTACTTCGTCTCGCGCAAGCTGTACCCGAACGTCGACTTCTACTCCGGGATCATCTACCGGGCGATGGGCTATCCGACCAGCTACTTCACGGTGCTGTTCGCGCTCGGCAGGCTTCCGGGCTGGCTCGCGCAATGGGAGGAGATGCTCTCCGACCCCGAGCAGAAGATCGCGCGGCCGCGCCAGATCTACACGGGCTACGACGAGCGGCAGTTCGTCCCGCTCGCGAGCCGCTAGCGGCGGAGCTGCACCTTCCCTTCGTCGCCCGCCGGCGCGGATGTGTGCTCGTGGGCGATCTTCCAGGCGCCGTCGCCGTCCTTGCGGAGCACCCAGGTGAGCCGGTTGTTCATCGAGCGCAGCTCGCTGCCGTCGGGAGATTCCGCCGCGAAGGTCGTGAACGCGCTCACGGCGGCCACGTCCTCCCCGGCCTGGGTGCGAACGTCGTCGAACCTCACCGCGACGACCTCGTCGTCGGGAAGCGAGCCGAACCACTCCGCCACCATCCCGCGTAGCGCGTCCTTGCCGTCGTAGTGCCATTCGCTCCACAGGTCGAAGTTGCGGACGTCGTCGGTGTACAGGCCGACGAACGCAACGACGTCCTTTGCGCGCACGGCGTCGGCGTACGCGCTCAGCATCTCCTCCATTGGGGGCTCCTCTCGTGGTGTGTCCCTACGACTCCGGAACGGGCTGAAACTCATCGGAAAGCGCGTCGCGCTCCTCAGGGGTGAGCGGATTCGCGAGCGCGGCGAGCGCGGGCTCGAGGTGCGCGGGGCGACGCGGCCCCACCACGACGGAGACGCGCTCGTCCGCGAGCAGCCAGGCGAACGCGAGAGTCGTGGGGTCTCCGCGGCGCTCGAGCGCCTCGAGCGCGTCGAAGACCGCGTCGGTGCGCAGGTGCTCGTAGGGAGCCGAGCGCAGCGTCATCCGCGAGCCCTCGGGCGGTTCCGTGTCGCGACGGTACTTCCCTGTCAGCCACCCCCCCATGAGTGGGCTGTGCACCTGGAGCCAGAGGCCGTGCTCCGCGCAGAGCGGAAGCACCTCCTGCTCGACCTCGCGGTCGAGGAGCGAGTACGAGTCCTGGACGGCGGCGAACGCGCCGGCGGCGAGCGCCTCGCGTAGCTGCGCGCCGTCGACGTTGCTGAGGCCGTACGCGCCGATCTTCCCCGCGGCCGCGAGCTCCTCGAAGACCCCCGCGAGCTCGGCCGCAGAGACGTCGTCGTCCCAGGCGTGCGCGAGGTAGAGATCGACGCGCTCGACCCCGAGCCGTTGCAGGCTCGTGTCGATCTGGCGCCGCACACGGTCGGGCGCGAGCCCGCGATCCCGTCCCTCGTCCATCGGGTTGAAGGTCTTCGTCGTGATGCGGAGCCCGTCGGGGCGGCGCGTGCGGATCCACTCGCCGACGTACGTCTCGCTGCGGCCGCCGCCGTACGCGTCGGCGGTGTCGAACCAGGTGATGCCTTTCTCCCAGGCCGCGTCCATCAGCTCGAGCGCCTGCTCCAGGGTCTCGCCCTTCTCGAAGAAGGCGGGCGCAGAGCCGATTCCCCCGAAATTGCCACATCCGAGGATGACCCGGGGGTAGGCTCGCTCCATGGCTGCGACCCTATTGGACGTCGAGGCCGTACGCGCGCGCTTCACCTCGCTGCGAGACGGCGGCTTCGTCTTCCTCGACGCACCCGGCGGCTCGCAGGTGCCGGACGAGGTCGGGGACGCGATCGCCCGCACGCTGCGCGAGGCGAGCGCGAACATCGGCGCGACCTACGAGACGAGCAAGCGTGTCGAGGGGATCCTCGCTACGGCACGAGAGGACGCCGCCCGCTTCCTCGGCTGCTCGTCCGACGACGTCGTCTTCGGCACCAACATGACGTGGCTCGACTTCGCGCTCTCGCGCACCGCCGCGCGCGACTGGAAGGAAGGCGACCGGATCCTGGTCTCGCGCCTCGACCACGACGGCGGGGTCGCCCCGTGGGTCGAGCTCGCCGCCGACCGCGGCTTCGAGGTCGAGTGGGTGGACGTCACCGGGGATCTGCGCCTCGACTACGACGACCTCGCGAACCGGCTCGACGAGCGCGTACGGGTCGTCGCGTGCGTCGGCTCGTCGAACGCGATCGGCACGATCGTGGACGTCGCGCGCGTGTCGGAGCTCGCGCACGAGGCAGGCGCGCTGTGCTGGGTCGACGCGGTGCAATACGCCGCGCACGTGCC
>JAICLM010000288.1 GCA_025927435.1 Thermoleophilia bacterium
CGCGCGGACCAGATGGAGGCCCTCGAGCGGATCCTCCACGACCGGCTGACCGATCCCGAGCTCGGCCGGCTCCTCGACCGGCTCGAGCCGTGGGCCGCGTCCGCCGACCCCGACTCCGACGACGCGCGGCTGGTCGCCCTCATCCGGCGCGACCAGAACAAGGCGGTCCGGGTCCCCACCGAGCTCGCGGCCGAGCTGTCCGGCGCCGCCGCCCGCGCCCACCAGGCCTGGCAGGCGGCGCGCCACGCCCTCGACTTCGAGCGCTTCCGCCCGTCGCTGGAGCACATCCTCGAGCTCACGCACCGCTACGTCGCCTGCTTCGACGGCACGGGCGAGTTCGCCCATCCGTACGACGTCCTGCTCGACGACTACGAGCCGGGCCTCACCGCCGTCGAGGTCGGGGAGATCTTCGACCGGCTCACGCAGGAGCTCGTCCCGCTCGTCGCGGCCGCGGCGGCCGCGAGCGGCGAGCTCGGCCCGGCGGCCCCGATGATCCCCGGTCGCTACCCCGAGCCCGCCCAGCGCGCCCTGCTCGACGAGGTGCTCGGGGCCGTCGGCTTCGAGCGCGAGCACTGGCGGCTCGACCCCACGATCCACCCGTTCGCCCGCAGCCTGGCCCACACCGACGTGCGGATCACCACCCGCTGGGAGCCCGACGACCTGGCGATGGCGTTCTACTCCTGCCTGCACGAGTTCGGCCACGGCCTCTACGAGGCCCAGATGGACCCGCGCCACTACCGCACGACGCTGGCCGAGGCGGCCGGCCTCGGCGTCCACGAGTCCCAGAGCCGCCTGTGGGAGAACCTCGTCGGCCGCTCGCGGCCGTTCTGCGAGTGGGTCCTGCCGCTCATGCGCACGCACCTGGGCGGGATGTTCGAGTCGCTCGACGGCCAGGAGCTCTACCGGATGGTCAACCGGGTGCAGCCGTCGCTGATCCGCATCGAGGCCGACGAGACCACCTACAACCTGCACGTCGCGCTGCGCTTCGAGCTCGAGCTCGCGCTGCTCGAGGGCAGGCTCGAGGTGAAGGACCTGCCGGACGCCTGGGCGGACAAGACCCAGCGCCTGCTCGGCCTGGAGACGCCCGACCTCCTGCACGGCGTGCTGCAGGACATCCACTGGGGCCAGGGGATGCTCGGCTACTTCCCCACGTACACGCTCGGGAACCTGATGGCCGCCCAGCTCTGGGGCGCGCTGCGGGCCGACCGGCCAGAGCTGGAGGCCGACATCGCCGCCGGCCGCTTCGGCCCCCTGCGCGAGTGGCTGCGCGAGCACGTCCACCTCCACGGGCGCAAGCTGCCATCGCGGGAGCTGCTCCGGAGGGCCACCGGGGAGCAGCTCAGCGCGGAGCCGTGGCTGGCCTATCTGGAGGGAAAGCTGCTCGATGCAGGGCTCCTCGCCGGGCCCGTCAGACGAACATAGGTTCGTCCGGCCGCCGCCGTAGACTGCCTGGTGGTCTTATGTCCACCAGGCAGAACACGATCGTCGTCACCGGCGCCCGCGAGCACAATCTCAAGGACGTCACGGTCGAGCTGCCGCGGGACTCGCTGGTGGTCATCACCGGGCTGTCCGGCTCGGGGAAGTCGTCGCTGGCGTTCGACACGATCTACGCCGAGGGCCAGCGCCGCTACGTCGAGTCGCTGAGCGCCTACGCCCGCCAGTTCCTGGGGCAGATGGACAAGCCGGACGTGGACTCCATCGAGGGCCTGTCGCCGGCCATCTCGATCGACCAGAAGACCACGTCGCGCAACCCGCGGTCCACCGTCGGCACGGTCACCGAGATCTACGACTACCTGCGGCTGCTGTGGGCGCGCATCGGCAAGCCGCACTGCTTCAACTGCGGCCGGCCGATCGCCGCGCAGTCCGCGGAGCAGATCATCGACCA
>JAICLM010000257.1 GCA_025927435.1 Thermoleophilia bacterium
GCGGACGAGCCCGTCCCGGTCTCCCCCGCCGCCCACTACGCGATCGGCGGGATTGTCAGCGACCTCGACGGGCGCACCTCGGTGCCCGGGCTGTACGCGGCGGGAGAGTGCGCCTGCACCGGCGTTCACGGCGCGAACCGGCTGGCCTCGAACTCGCTGCTCGAGTGCCTCGTCTTCGGCCGACGCGCAGGACTGGCGGCGCTCGACGGCCCGGGCTTCGACGACGCCGCCGAGCCCATCCCGGCCGCCGCGGATGCGGGGACCGCGCTCTGGCGCGACGCCGGGCTGATCCGCAGCGCGGAAGGCCTCGGGCGCCTGCTCGACTCGCCGCATCCGCTCGTGCGCGAGATCGCCCTCTGCGGCCTCGCGCGGGAGGAGAGCCGCGGCGTCCACTTCCGCGAGGACTTCCCGGTCGAAAGCGATGCCCTCGCCGGGCACCTCGTCGTCCACCCCGGCAGCGAGCCGGTGATCGAGCCATGGAGCTGACGCAGCAGGACATCGAGCGGGTCGTCACGGCTGCGCTGGCCGAGGACGTCGGCTCGGGCGATGCCACGACGCTCGCGCTCGTCCCGGAAGATGCGCGCTGCACTGCCGAGCTGCTGCTCGAGGAGCCGGGCGTCGTCTGCGGCGTGCCCGTCGCCGCCGCCGTCTTCCGCGCGCTCGACCCGGACGTGCAGGTCGAGGCGAAGCTCGAGGAGGGCGCCGCCGTCTCCGAGGTCCCCTCCGTGCTGGCCGTGGTCGAGGGTCCGGCGCGCGCGATCCTCAGCGGCGAGCGCGTCGCGCTCAACCTGCTCGCCCGGCTGTGCGGGATCGCGTCGCTCACGCGCCGCTTCGTGGAGCTGACCGAAGGCACGCGCACCTCCGTCCTCGACACCCGCAAGACGACGCCCGGCCTGCGCGCGCTCGAGAAGTACGCCGTCCGCTGCGGCGGCGGCCGTAACCACCGCGCCGGCCTCTACGACGGCGTGCTCGTGAAGGAGAATCACCTGCGTGTCGCCGGCGGCGTGACCGCGGCGCTCGCGGCGCTCGACGGCCGCGTCGACGGGCTTCCGGTCGAGGTCGAGGCCGAGACGCTCGACCAGGTGCGCGAGGCGCTCGACGGCGGCGCGCCGAGGATCCTGCTCGACAACATGAGCCCCGAGGAAGTGCGCGAGGCCGTCGAGCTCGCCGCCGGCCGCGCCGAGCTCGAGGCCTCCGGCGGTGTCTCCCTCGGCACCGTGCGCGCGTACGCCGACACCGGCGTCGACTTCGTCTCCGTCGGCGCCCTCACCCACTCCGCCCGCTCGCTCCACGTCTCCCTGGAGGTCCGATGACCGTCGCCCCGTCCCCTACTTCGCTGCACGAGGAAGTTCGCGCGCTCGCGACCGAGAGGAACGCCGTGATCCTCGCCCACAACTACCAGCGCCCGGAGGTCCAGGACGTCGCGGACTACGTCGGCGACTCGCTCGGCCTCTCGCGGCAGGCCGCCGCGACCGACGCGGAAACGATCGTCTTCTGCGGCGTTCACTTCATGGCGGAGACGGCGGCGATCCTCAGCCCCGAAAAGACGGTCCTGCTGCCCGACCTCGGCGCCGGCTGCTCCCTCGCCGCCTCGATCGACGCCGACCAGCTGCGGGAATGGAAGGCGCAGCATCCCGGTGCGGTGGTCGTCTCCTACGTGAACACGACCGCCGAGGTGAAGGCAGAGAGCGACTACTGCTGCACCTCGGGGAACGCCAAGTCGGTGATCGAGGCGATCCCGCCGGAGCAGGAGATCCTCTTCCTCCCGGACATGTACCTCGGGCTCTGGCTCGAGAAGGTCACCGGCCGCAAGCTCACGATCTGGCTCGGCGAATGCCACGTCCACGCCGGTATCCGGCCCGCAGACATCGAGCGCTGGCAGGCCGAGGCGCCCGACGCCGACCTGCTCGTCCATCCCGAGTGCGGCTGCGCGAGCCAGGCGATGGCGTTCGGAAACGAGCGGACGCAGATCCTGTCGACGGAGAAGATGATCGACTACGCCAAGCGCTCGCCGAAGCAGCGCTTCCTCGTCGCGACCGAGACGGGGATCATCCACCGCCTGCAGCAGGAGGCGCCCGGCAAGCGGTTCGAAGCCGTGCGCGACGACGCGGAGTGCCGCTACATGAAGCTGACGACGCTCGACAAGGTGCGCGACTCGCTGCGGGACGGCAAGCACCGGATCACGGTCGAGCCGGAGCTGGCCGAGCGCGCGCGCCTCGCGATCGAGCGCATGGTCTCGATCACCTAGCTCGCGAGGCGTTTTTTCCGCCCAGGCGGGGACTCCACGGGCGTGGGGTCCACAACCGAAGTGCTGCCTGAGCGGTATGCCGGCGCGAGGCTGATTGCCTCGGGCGGGATGGGCCGCGTCTTTCGGGCGACCGACACCGCGCTCCGTCGTGATGTCGCGGTGAAGGTGCTCGCCGATCGGTACGCCGACGACGAAGCGGTCCGCGCGCGCTTCCGCCGCGAGGCGTTCGCGCAGGCGCGCCTGTCCGGGAACCCGAACATCGTCACGATCTTCGACGTCGCCGAGCAGCACGGCCAGCCGATGATCGTGATGGCGTACCTGGAGGGCGGCTCGCTGGAGGCGCGCGTGCAGGAGCACGACGGCTGCCCGCCCGCGCAGGTGCTGGCCTGGCTCGAGCAGGCCGCCGCGGGCCTCGACGCCGCCCACGCCGCAGGGGTCGTCCACCGCGACATCAAGCCGGGCAACCTCCTCCTCGACGGCCGCGACCACGTACATGTCGGGGACTTCGGGGTCGCGAGCGCCGCCGGGCTCGCCAACCTGACCGAGACCGGCACGATCCTCGGCACGGCCGGCTACCTCTCCCCCGAGCAGGCGCAGGGAGAGCGAGCGACCGCGGCGAGCGACCGTTACAGCCTGGCGGTGGTGGCCTTCGAGCTGCTCGCCGGCCGGCGTCC
>JAICLM010000069.1 GCA_025927435.1 Thermoleophilia bacterium
GCGGAAGCTCTCCGCCACGACGACCACGAGCGCGGCGAGCGCGAGTGCGGCGAGCGCCGCGTGGGCGCGAGGCCCGGGAACCGCAGCGGCAGCGGCGAACAGAGTCGCGGCCGCGAGCGTCGCCGGCACGAGCCGCCGGTGCGCGTACCAGCCCGAGACCACGAGCGCGGCGAGCGGAGGAGCGACGAGCGCCGCCAGCAGCCGATGCGCCGTCCCCAGGTTCTCCGCGCCGGAGATCACCGCGAGCAGCGTTCCGCCGGCGGCGACGAGCGCCGACAGGCGCAGCCAGGGACCCGGTGCCAGATCCGTCCTCATTGCGGCTGCTCCGCGAGGCGTCGCCGCAGGTCGCGCAGCGGCCGCGCGCTCGTCACGTAGGGGACGGTGTCGAAATTGTGGGGCGGCGGCGGAGACGTCGTGTACCACTCGAGGGTGTCCGCGAGCCACGGGTCGTTCCCCGCGCGGACGCCCTTGCGGAAGACGTTCGTCCGCCAGACATTGATCAGGAAGACGAGGATCGCCACCCCCATCACACCCGACCCGATCGACGAGATGAGGTTGTAGGCCTCCCAGATCCCGCCGTGGTGGTACGTGTAGATCCGGCGCACCATCCCGAGCAGCCCGAGCATGTGCTGCGGCAGGAAGGTGAGGTTGAAGCCGACAAAGAGCAACCAGAAATGCCACTTGCCGAGGCGCTCGTCAAGCATCCGCCCGAACATCTTCGGCCACCAGTAGTACAGGCCGCCGAAGAAGCCGAAGGCCGAGCCGCCGAAGAGGACGTAGTGGAAGTGAGCGACGATGTAGTACGAGTCGTTCACCTGCCAGTCCACGGGGAAGGCCGCGAGGAAGATCCCGGAGAGGCCGCCCATCGTGAACAGTGCGATGAAGGCGAGCGCAAACAGCATCGGCGTGTCGAAGATGAGGTTGCCGCGCCACGTGGTCGCGATCCAGTTGAAGATCTTGATCCCGGTCGGCACCGCGATCACCATCGACGAGATCATGAAGAACGAGTCGAGCCCGACGGGCAGCCCGGTCGTGAACATGTGGTGCGCCCACACGAGCATCGAGAAGAAGGCGATGCCGATCGTCGAGAATGCGACCGCCTTGTAGCCGAAGATCGGCTTGCGGGCGAAGACCGGCAGGATCTCCGAGATCATCCCGAAGACGGGCAGCACCATGATGTAGACCTCGGGGTGCCCGAAGAACCAGAACAGGTGCTGGTAGAGCACGATGCTCCCCCCGTCGGACGGGATGAAGAAATGCGTCCCGACCGTGCGGTCGAGTAGCAGCAGGGTGATCGCCGCCGAAAGCGCGGGGAGCGCGACGAGCAGCAGGATCGCGTACGTCTCGATCGCCCAGACGAAGAGCGGCATACGCATCCACGTCATGCCAGGGGCCCGCATGTTGTGGATCGTGACGATGAAGTTGATCGCTCCCAGCAGCGACGAAAGCGTGAGGACGTGGAGGCTGAGGATCCAGTAGTCCTGGCCGTGGCCCGGGCTCGTGAAGGGGAAGTTCTCGGAGAGGGTCGGGTAGGACCACCAGCCGGCGTGGGCAGCGCCGCCCTTCGCGAACCAGCTGAGCCAGAGGATGATGCCGCCGAGCAGGAAGAGCCAGTACGACAGCGCGTTGAGGCGCGGGAACGCCATGTCCCGCGCTCCGATCATCAGCGGCACGAGGAAATTGGCGAAGCCGGCCAGGATCGGGATGACGACGAGGAAGATCATCGTCGTCCCGTGCATCGTCATGACCTCGTTGTACGAGTTCTTCGTCAGGAACGCCTCGTTCGGGGTCGCGAGCTGGGTGCGCATGAGGAGCGCGAGGATCCCGCCCGCGACGAACCACACCAGCGAGGTCGCGATGTAGAGAATCCCGATCCGCTTGTGGTCGACCGTGACCAGCCAGCTCGCGACACGGCCGTTCTTCCAGCCGACCGGATAGGCAGCTTCCGACCTAGCCGCCACTCGTCGCTCCCACGGGCGCAGATTTGTAGATGTGCTTCTTCACGTAGGCGGCGAGCGCGTCGATCTCTTCCTGCGTCCAGGTCTCGCCGACGGGAGGCATCGCGCCCCCCGGGCCCGTGAAGCCGTTGCGGAGGATCCCTTCGAGCCCGGACTTCTGGGTCAGCAGCGAGTTGTTGGCGATCGCAATCCCGTATCCACCCTGGCCGAGGTTCCCGTGGCAGGTGGCGCAGACGCCGTTCCAGATCTGCTTGCCGATCGTGCCGCGCCAGCTCGTGAGGTAGTGCTGGTAGGCCTGCTGCGACTCTGCCCGGACGGTCGCGCGCATCGAGGCGTGGAAGACGCCGCAGAGCTCAGCGCATTGGCCGTCGTAGCTGCCGGTATCCGCCTTGAACCAGGTGTGGTTGATCCGGCCCGGGATCGCCTGGAGCTTGCCGCCCAGCGCCGGGATCCACCAGCTGTGGATCACGTCCGGCGACACGACCTTGAGGTCGACGACGGCGCCTGCCGGGACGTGCAGCGTCCCGATCGAGCGCGCATGGTTCGGATAGTCGAACTGCCAGTAGTACTGGTGGCCCTCGACCGTGATGTGGATCGGGTCGGCGGCGGCCGGGGCGGAGTCGATGTTCGGGAGCTCGTAGAAGACGAAGCCGGCGATGATCGCGAGGATCACGACCGGGATAGCTGTCCAGATCAGCTCGAGCCGCGTGTGCCCGAGCACCTGCGCGCCCTCGACCGCGCGGGCTCGCCCGCGGCTTCGGTACTTGACGACGAAGACCACGAGCAACGTCTCGACGAGCACGAAGATCGCCGCCGTGAAGCCGAGGACGAGGTAGTACGCGTGCTGGATGTGATGGGCGTTCGGCGATGCCGGCTCGACCGGGGTGAAGCCCCCGTTCGCGGCTGTGGCGACGCCTGCCGTCGCGAGCGCGACAAGCACGGCTAGGACGAGGGACGGCAGCTTGCGACGCACCCGCGGGGCATTCTATGAAGGTGTCCCAGCGCTCGCGGATCGAACTGCCGGACCATGTTCCGCCGGCCTTCGAGGTCTACGTCGGCGGCGTCCGCCAGGTGCCGGCGCGCGACTTCCAGCTCGAGGGAAGGTCGCTCGTCTTCCCTCGCCCGCTGGCCCAGGAGGGTCGCCTCGGCTTCTGGCGCTGGGCGTCGATGTGGCTCGGGATCGCGGGCACGTACCGCAAGCACGAAACGGTGGACATCGCCTACGAGGTCGGCGGGCACCGCGAGGTCGAGACCGGGCTGCAGCCGCAGCCCTACGACTGAGCCGCGGCGGCCGGAGCCGGCGCCCGCCGCGCGCGGGGCCGGCGCACGAGAACGATCGGAGCGGCGAGGGCGAGCGCCAGGAGAAGCGCCCAGACGACGCCGCCGGGAAGCCGAGTCGTGAACTCCGCCCCCGCGCCGACCACCGCCGCCGCAGGCAGCGTGACCAGCCACGCGACGACGATGTTGCCGGCGATTCCCCAGCGGACTGCGGAGAAGCGTGACGTCGCGCCCGCGCCGAGCACCGCGCTCGAGACCGTATGCGTGGTGGAGACGGGGAAGCCGAAGTGTGCCGTGAGCCAGAGCAGCGTTGCGCTCGCCGTCTCCGCTGCGAAGCCTTGCGGCGGCTCCAGCTTCGCCACGCGCTGTCCGAGCGTGCGGATGATCCGCCAGCCGCCGGCGTAGGTTCCGGCGGCCATCGCCGCTGCCGCCGAGACGATGACCCAGTAAGGAACGTGGAAGCTCTCACCGGGATTCGCCGCGACGAGCGCAAGAGCGATCACGCCCATCGTCTTCTGGGCGTCGTTCGTGCCGTGCGCGAGTGAGACAAACCCGGCAGAGACGAGCTGAAAGCGCCTGAACACGCGATTGACCCTGCCGGGCGCCCGCTTCCGGATGATCCAGAGCACGACGAGCATGACGAGCGCCGCGAGCGGCAGCACCAGGGCGGGCGAAGCGAGCGCCGGGATCACGACCTTCTCCCAGAGCCCGTGCCACTGCACCACGCCGAAGCCCACGGCTGCGACGGCCGAGCCCACCACGCCCCCGATGAGCGCGTGGGAGGAGCTCGACGGCAGCCCGAGCCGCCACGTGAAGAGGTTCCAGGCGATCGCGCCGATGAGGCCGGCGAGCACGACGCGAGGCGTCACGGCGTTCGGGTCGACGATCCCCGTGGCGACCGTCGCCGCCACCTTGAGGGAGAGGAACGCGCCGACGAAGTTCAGCGCCGCCGAGCCGAGCACCGCGAGCCGGGGAGAGATCGCCCGCGTCGAGACGCTCGTGGCGACGGCGTTTGCTGCGTCGTGGAATCCGTTCGTGAAGTCGAAGCAGAGCGCGACGGCGACGACGGCGACGAGCGTCAGATTCATCTCTGCCTCCTAGGCGTTCTTGAGGACGATGTTGCCCACGACGTGGCCGACGGTCTCGCACGCGTCGATCGCGCGCTCGAGCGCCTCGAAGACGTCCTTCCAGCGGATCATCGTCCGCGGGCTGACGTCCTCGTCCTCGAACAACGACGCGATTGCGTCCCGCGCGATGCGGTCGCCGTCGTCTTCGAGGCGCTTGAGCTCGAGGATCGCCTCGTCGACGCCCCGGAAGTTACGCAGGGACGAGACCGCCCGCTCGAGGTGCGCGCAGGCCTCGACGAGCACGCGGCACTGCGCGCTTGCCTGCTCCATCGGCGCCTCGATCTTGTAGAGGTCGAGCAGGTCCGAGGCTTCCTCGACGTAGTCCACGACATCGTCGACGGCGCGCGCGAGCTCCGAGATGTCCTCCCGGTCGAACGGCGTCACGTACTGCGTGTTGAGCAGCCCGAAGACCTCGCCGACGAGCTCGTCCGCCTCACGCTCGAGGTCCTTGACCCGGGCATGGGGAACGCTCTGTTCGGGAACCTCGCGGAAGCGCGTCTCGGTCAGGCGGGCCGCCTCGTGCGCGGTGCGGCCGGCTGCGGCGAACAACGCGTAGAACTCGGTGGTGCGCGGCACGAGTGCCAGACGCATTGGGTCTCTCCTTCACTCGGTCGCTGTCGAGCGCGACGCTAATCGCGCTGGCCAAGCAGTCCTGTTACAGAGTCGAGACGGACGGGTTACAGAGCGGTTACGCCCGGCTCGGCGACCACGAGCCGGTAGCCGACGCCCTGTTCCGTCTCGATGGCGACCGGGGCCCCCACCTCGCTCGCGAGCTTGTCACGCAGCCGCTTGACGTTGACGTCGACGACGCGGTCGCCGCGGGCCATCGCGTAGCCCCATACCCGGCGATACAGAAGCTCCCGGCGGATGGTCGCCCCGCGCGCCTCCACGAGCACGTGGAGGAGCTCGCGCTCACGCTGCGTCAGGGGGAGGCGGCGGCCGTGCCAGGTCGCCTCACCTCGTTCGGGATCCACTGCGAGCGGCCCGAGCCGAGCCGCGACCGCAGCTTGCGGCGCCCGTGTCGCGAGGGCGGAGACTCGCGCCAGCTGCTCCTGCGCGCCCATGCCTCGATGGAGCACCTCGTCCGCACCCCTCGCGAAGAGGTCGGCGACCAGCTCGTCCGAGCGCTCGCGCAGCCACGCGGCAAGGGGGACGCCCGGGAAGCGGCGGCGGAGCTCGCCCACCGACCAGCCGCCGAGAGCGTCGAAGATCGCCGCGTCGAGCCTCCCCGTGCGCGAGGCGAGCTCTGCCGGGCCGGTGGCAGCGGCGAGTTGGACGCCGTGACCGGCTCCCCGCAACCGTTCTGCCAGCCCGCCTGCCGCGGGATCGTCCGCCTCCGCCAGGAGCAGGACGTTCACCGCGGCCAATGATCGCAGACGCCGCGGGAGGCCCGTATACCCTTCCGCCGGTGGATTGGCGCTCCTACAGGGCGATTTACGACGTCTCGCTCCACCACCACTGGGTCGGGACGCTCTTCAGCGACATCGAGAAGGTGAGCATCCCGCTGATGGTCGTCATGACCGCTGCGCTCTGGTTCTTCAGCCGTCCCGGAGGCGACCGGAAGTGGAAGCTCGCATGCGGCAGCGCCTTCGCGTCCGCGGCACTCGCCTACGCGGTCGCTTTCGCCGTCCATCACATCTGGGCGCGGCCGCGGCCATACGAGACGCACCACATCAGCCACCCGTGGTCGAACACCACGGACGCCTCCTTCCCGAGCGATCACGCGAGCGTGTCGTACGCGATCGCGTTCGCCGTGGTGGCCTTCGATCCCCTCGCCGGCGCGATCTTCCTCGTCGTCGCAACGATCATCGCCGTCGGGCGGCTGTTCATCGGAGCGCACTACCCGAGCGACGTACTGGTGGGTCTCTTCATCGGGCTGATCGCCGCAGGTGTGGTCGTCCGGTTGCTGCCCCGCCTCGTTTCGTGGGTCGTCTCGCGGGTGGAACGAGTCAGCGATCCCCTGGTGCGGCCACTCTGGCGCTAACCCCGAACGCGGCCGTGCTGTTGGGCGAGCTCGAGTAGGCGTCTCGCCAGCGCGGGTGTCAGCGCACCGCCTTCGAGCTGCCACCGCCAGTTTCCCTCCGACCTGCCGGGGCGATTCATCCGGGCCTCGCTGCCGAGGCCGAGCACGTCCTGCGCCGGGACGATCGCGAGGGCGGCCCGGGACCCGTACGCAAGCTCGATCAGCCCCCAGTGGGGCTCGCCCGGGTCGAGGCCGGTGGCGGCGCGCTCGCGCGGCCGAAGTCCCGTGAACCAGCCCACCGCCGTGTCAGTGTCGTGCGTGCTCGTGTACGCGACCGAATTCGCGCGGTGGTTCTCGAGCACGTGCGGGTTGCTGCCCCTGCGGCGGAAGGCCCAGAGGAGCACGACCATCCCGGGGAGACCCAGCTCGTCCCGCAGCCGGCGCACCGGCGGCGTGATGTGCCCGAGGTCCTCGGCGATCAGCGGCAGGTCACCGAGCTCGTGCTCGACGGCGCGGAACAGCTCGGCTCCGGGGCCCGGCCGCCAGTGCCCGCGCTTCGCCGTCGAGTGGCGCGCCGGGATCGCCCAGTAGGAGACGAAGCCGCGGAAATGGTCGATCCGGCAGAGGTCGACGAGCTCGAACGTGCGCCGAAACCGCTCGCGCCACCAGCGAAAGCCCGTCGCCCGATGGACGGGCCAGTCGTAGAGCGGATTCCCCCAGCGCTGTCCGGTCGCGCTGAGCGCATCGGGCGGCGCGCCCGCGACCTCGCCGTGCGCGAACAGCTCCGGCCAGCCCTCCAGGTCGGCGCCCACGTCCGCCACGTAGATCGGCAGGTCACCGATGAGGCGGACGCCACGCTCGGCGGCGTAGTCCCGCAGCGCCCCCCACTCCCGCTCGAAGCGAACCTGGTCGGCCAGCGCACCCTCACCGGCGAATTGCGCCCAGCCGCCGGTCCAGAACGGATGGCGCGCCACGAAGTGCTCGACCTCGCGGGCCGTGACCCGCGCGTCCGGCTCGGCGAGGAGCTGAGAGGAGGCCGCGAACGCGGACGGCGACCTGTACGGCGAGCCGAACTCGTCCGACGGACCGAGCGGCAGGACCTGCCACCAGGACTGGCCGGCTGCCTCGAGCCAGTCGACGAAGCGGTACGCGTCCCGGTCGAGCTTCCCGGAGGGGAGGGAGGTCGGATGGAGGAGCACGCCGGCCGAGCGAGTGAGCTGCACGTTTCGATCCTTCCTCATCAGTGAGACTTCGGGGCGTGTCCATCCCGAAGACGACGCCCGCGCGGATCCAGATCCAGGAGGTGTCGCCGCAGGTCGACTGTGGCCGCTACCCGATCAAGCGCACCGTCGGCGACCGCGTCGACGTCACCGCCCGGATTTTCCGGGACGGCCACGAGACCCTTGGCGCGGCGGTTCGGTACAAGCGCCCGGGCGGGACCCGCTGGAGCGAGTCGCCGCTCGAGCCGCTCGGCAACGACGTCTGGGCCGGCTCCTTCGAGGTCGACCGGCCCGGGCTCTGGAGTCTCCGGATCGAGGCGTGGGTCGACCGCGTCGCCTCCTTCCAGGAGGAGCTGCGGCGCAAGGTCGCCGCCGGCCAGGCCGATCTGAGCAGCGAGCTCTCGGAGGGAGCGGTGCTGCTCGGCGAGGAGGAGCCGACCGTCGAGCAGGCCCTCGCCGCGCCGGCAGGCACGCGCTCGGAGAAGGCGTGGTCGGCGACTTACTCGGTGGACGTCGACCGCGTGCTCGGCCGCTTCGGCTCGTGGTACGAGCTCTTCCCGCGCTCGTGGGGAGGGTTCGCCGGCGTGCACAAGCTCCTGCCGCAGTTCGCCGAGCTCGGCTTCGACGTCCTCTATTTGCCGCCGATCCACCCGATCGGGCGGACGAACCGCAAGGGCCGAAACAACTCCGAGACGGCCCAGCGGGGCGATGTCGGGAGCCCGTGGGCGACCGGCGCGAAGGAGGGCGGGCACGAGGCGATCGATCCCTCCCTCGGTACCGAGAAGGAGCTTCGTGAGCTCGTAGCGGACGCAAAGAAGCTCGGGATCGAGATCGCGCTCGACTTCGCGATCCAGTGCTCGCCCGACCACCCGTGGCTCCGAGAGCACCCCGAGTGGTTCCACCGCCGCCCCGACGGAACGCTGAAGTACGCCGAGAACCCGCCCAAGCGCTACCAGGACATCTACAACGTCGACTTCGGCAGCGAGGACTGGCGCGGCCTCTGGCAGGCGCTGCTCGACGTCGTCCTCCACTGGGTCGGCTGCGGCGTGACCGTCTTCCGCGTCGACAACCCGCACACGAAGCCGCTGCCGTTCTGGGAGTGGCTGATCGGCGAGGTGCGCCGCGAGCACCCGGAGGTGATCTTCCTCTCCGAGGCGTTCACGCGGCCCGCGCCGATGACCGGGCTGGCCAAGGCGGGGTTCGCGCAGAGCTACACGTACTTCACGTGGAAGAACAACCGCTGGGAGCTGCTCGAGTTCCTCGGCCAGCTGCTCGAGTGGCGGGAGTTCTACCGGCCGAACTGCTTCGCGAACACGCCGGACATCCTCCACGAGTACCTGCAGACCGGCGGACGGCCGGCCTTCGAGGCGCGCCTCGTGCTCGCGGGGACGCTCTCGCCCTCGTACGGCATCTACTCCGGCTTCGAGCACTGCGAGAACGTGCCGGTGCGACCGGGCTCCGAGGAATACCTCAACTCGGAGAAGTACGAGCTGAAGCAGCGCAAGCTCGACGGGCCGCTGCTGCCGCTCGTTGCCAGGCTCAACGCTGCGCGGCGGGAGAACCCGGCGCTGCAGTGGCTCGATCCGCTCACGGTTCTGGAGACCGAGAACGAGCGGCTCTTTGCGTTCCTCAAGCGCCGCGGCGAGAACAACGTCGTCACGGTCGTCAACCTCGACCCGGCCGCGACCCAGGTCGGCGTCTGCGTCGTGCCCGTCTCGACCGGCCTCCCCCCGGCCTACCCGGTGCGCGACCTCCTCACGGACGAGACGTGGACGTGGCGGATCGGCCGCAACTACATCAAGCTCGGCCCGGGCGAGAGCCACGTGCTAAGGATCGGCGGATGAGGGCACGCCTCAACGGGCCATGTCTCGGTATCTGTTACCGAGACATGGCGGCAAGGGCCGTACCCGGTACGTTCTTCACGTCGAGTCAGCGTCGATCCAGGCGGCTCCGAGCGAAAGACAGGTCACTTCGAGCCACGTCTCGGTATCTGATACCGAGACAGGTCCGGAACAGACATGTCTGAGCAATGGTTCGAGCGGGATCCGCTCTGGTTCAAGCGGGCCGTCTTCTACGAGATCCACATCCGCGGGTTCTTCGA
>JAICLM010000283.1 GCA_025927435.1 Thermoleophilia bacterium
CTCACACCATGACCGTTGTGCCGACCGGCCGCGCTCGGCGGCGATCGCACCCGGATCGACGAACGTCATGGTGTGAGAGCCTCTCAGGCGCGACGGCCATGGGCCGATGCTACCGCCGCGCCGAGCGCGTCTTCGCCCGGCTGGAAGCACGAGCGGCAGCGCGCCTCGTACGAGTCGAGCGCGCCGACCTGGATCGTCTCGCCGGCGAACGGAGCCGGCTGCCCGTCGACCAGCCGCTGCGTCATCGTCGCGGGTCCCCCGCAGCGGTGGCACACGGCCTCGAGCTTGTCGACGAACTCGGCGACGCAGAGCAGCGTCGGCATCGCGCCGAACGGCAGCCCGCGGAAGTCCTGGGCGAGACCGGCCGCGATCACTCGCGCGCCACCCGCGACCAGTGCGTCGACCGCGTCGACGATGCCCGCGTCGAAGAACTGCACCTCGTCGATCCCGACCGCGTCGTAACCCTGCGCGAGCCGGCGCACCTCGTTGCTCGACTGGGCGGTGACCGCCCGCATCTTCGTGCCGGCGTGCGACACGACATGACCGACGTCGTAACGGTCGTCGATCAGAGGCTTCACGATCAGCGCGCGTTGCCCCGCGATCTCCGCGCGGCGCAGCCGGCGGATGAGCTCCTCGCTCTTGCCGCAGAACATCGGCCCGCAGACCACCTCGAGCCAGCCCCCGGCGTGTGGCTGCGTCCTGATCACGCGAGGCACGTTAACGAGGCTGCAGGACGGCCCGGGCTGCCAGACGGTCAGCCGCCGCGGCTGTTTGCGACCGCCTCGAGCGTCCGGCCGCGCACGCCGAGCGACAGCGTCGCCCGGCCGCGCGACGCGCGGAGGGTCTCGAAGCTCTTGCCGATGATCTTCCAGCCGCCCGCCGGGAGCTTCCGCTCGTACCAGGCGATCACCGCGTCCGGCTTCGCCCTCGCCGGCAGCGTCCAGTCGCGCGCGCCGAACTGCGTGTTCGACTCGCCGCTCACGGTCGTCCTCGGCGACGCTGCGCCCGGATAGACCGGGATACGCTCGAGCAGCGCGCGGTTCGCTGTCGCGTACGGATTGGCCTTCTTCGAGCCGCAGCCCGCGAGCAGGAGCACGGCCGCGAGAAGGAGGCAGAGCTTCACTTCAGGAGCCTCGACAGCCGCCGGTCCTTCAAAACGCGCCCGCCGGTCTGGCAGGCCGGGCAGTAATAGATCGTGTGCTCCTCGAAGTCGACGCGCGCGAGCGGCGTGCCGCAGCGGGGGCACGGCTCGCCCAGCTTGTTGTGCACGCGATAGGTGGCGGCGTCGTTCGCGCCCTGCAGGCGGAGCTCGAGCCCGCGCGCCATCTCCTCGCGGATCGCCGCCGCGAGCCGCGAGGTCTCCTCGGCGTCCACTTGAGTCGAGAGCGCATAGGGCGAGAGGCGGGCGCTCCAGAGGATCTCGTTCGCCCACGCGCGCCCGATGCCGGCGATCAGCCGCTGGTCGCGCAGGAGCGAGTGGAGGCGGCGCGAGTCGGAGGCGAGGATGCGCGCGACGTCGTCGTCCGTCAGCACGTCCGCCTCGGGCCCGAGGTGCGCGAGCTCCGCGCGCGCGGCCTCCGGCGTGAGCAGCCAGACGCCGGCGCGCTTCTTCGAACCCGCTTCCGTCAGCTGCAGCTCGCCGCCGTCGACGAAGCGGACGCGGAACACCGGCGTCTTCGCTCCCTTGCCGTTCGGGGGCACGTACTTGAGGCGACCCGCGCTCATCAGGTGCACGAGCACGACGAGCTCGTCGTCGTCCGTCGGCAGGAGGAACCGCTTCGCGCGCCGCTCCACGGCGCGGAAGCCCTCGCCGTCGAGCGCGGCGAGGGGTGGGTCGAATGTCTTCAGCGTCGCGATGTGCGCCGGCCCGGCCTTCTCGATCGGCGACCGCTTGACGAGCGGGTCGAGCTGGCGCCGCCATGCTTCGACCTCGGGCAACTCCGGCAACGTAGGCTCCTGCTTCGGTGGACGC
>JAICLM010000023.1 GCA_025927435.1 Thermoleophilia bacterium
CCATGAAGCGGAGCGAGTGTTGCGAGGGCTGCTGCGGCGGCACCGGCTGCTGCTGACGGCACATGCCGGCGGGGCGTACGACCCGCCGGCGCCTCAGACGTTGAAGCGGACGTTGAGGACGTCGCCGTCCTCGACGACGTAGGTCTTGCCCTCGAGCCGCTGCTTACCCGCCCGCGCGGCCCCGGCGTGGCCGCCCGCCTCGACGAGGTCGTCCCAGCGCACGACCTCGCAGCGGATGAAGCCGCGGGCAATGTCGGAATGGATCGTCTCGGCCGCCTCGATCGCGGTCGCGCCGCGCCGGAGCGTCCAGGCTCGCGTCTCCTTCTCGCCCGCGGTGAAGAAAATGATGAGGTCGAGCGTCTCCGCGAGCCTGCGCACGACCTCACCGAGCGCCGACTCGTCGCTGCCGCGGAACTCCGCGGCCTCCTCCGGCGACAGCTCCGCGAGCTCGGCCTCGAGCTGGAGGTCGATCCGAGCGGCGCCGTTCACGAGCTCGAGCAGCGGCTTCGTCGTCAGCGGCTCGAGCTCCGGCGGCAGCTCGCCCTCCCACTCCGCCAGCGTCTGGCCCCCGTCGAGATGCGCGAGCAGCCGCTCGAGCTCGGCGGCCTCGGCCTTGAGGCGCGCGTCTCCGGACTTCGCCTGCTTCCCGACCCGCTCGAGACGTCTCTCGACGTGATCGCGGTCGGCGACGAGGAGCTCCAGCTTCAGCGTCTCGAGGTCGTCGGCGGGAGCTCGCGTGCCGGAGAACCCGTCGAGCACGACGAGCAGCGCGTCCACCTGCCGCAGGTTCCCGAGCAGCTGCGGCCCCGTTCCGGGGACGTCGACCACACGCACGGCCGCCGGCGTCACCTTCCGCGCGCCCACCGTCTCGGCGAGACGATCGAGCCGCTCGTCCGGAATCTGCGCCATCCCGACGTGCTCCTTGCCCGAGCCGTGTGTCTCGGCGCGTGTCAGCGCGCGAAACAGCGTCGTCTTGCCCGAGCTGGGCAGCCCGACGATTCCGATCTCCAACGCCACGCGCGGAGGCTACTGCTGCGCGATCTGCTTCTGCAGCGAGACGAGTGCGCGATGCTGGAGCGACTTGATCGCCCCTTCGGTCTTGTCGAGGATCGCCGCGACCTCGGCGTTCGGCAGGTTGAAGACGAACTTCAGCGTCAGCACCTGCTGCTGCTCGGGCGAGAGGCGGTCGATGAGCTTCAGCATCGACTCGCGGCCGATCGTCTGCATCGCGGTGAGCTCGGCCGACGGCTCCTCCTCGCCCGGCGGCTCGGGAACGTCCTCCTCCGGCTGCCAGCGGCGGCGGGCGCGGAAGTGGTCCATGGCAAGGTTGTGCGCGATCCGGAAGAGCCAGGCCGAGAACGGCGCCGACTGCCACTTGAAGGTGCCGATCTTTTCCAGCATCTTGAGGAACGTCTGCGTCGTCAGGTCCTCGGCGTCGTGCCGGTTGCCGACGCTGACGTGGAGGTAGCTGTAGATCCGGTCGAAGTGGATCAGGTACAGCTCTTCGAGGGCGTCGCGATCGCCCTGCTGGCCGCGGGCGACGAGCTCGCGCACGTGCTCGGTCGACTCGCGCGCGGCGACACGCTCGGTGGGAGAAGCCATTCCTCCGTCGTTTCCCCTGGACCCCATCCGCGCTAACCCGGGCTAGCCCGAGCCGAACCCGACCCGGCCCGCACGGACGATCCGCTTGTAGTACGCGACCTGGGCGACGACCACGTGCAGCGGGCCGTCCTCGGTATCCAGCACGACCACCGGCTTGCCCGCTCCGGTCGAGCCGAGCGCCGACTCGAGCTCGTCCGCCGACGGCGCCTCGACGAAGCTGCCGACGATCTGGCCGCCGACGAAACCGAGCTCGATCCGGACGCGCTCGTCAGCCAACTGAGACCACCTCCGAGAGCACGCCGTGAACGGAGTCCGGATGGACGAATGCGACCTCGAGGCCGAACATGCCGCGGCGCGGCGTCTCGTCGATCAGCTCGGCGCCGGCTTCCGAGAGGCGCGCGAGGGTGGCGCGAAGGTCGTCGACCTCGTATGCCACGTGGTGCATCCCGGGCCCGCGCTTCGCAAGGAAGCGACCGACCGGTGTGTCCTCGCCGAGCGCGCCGAGCAGCTCGAGCCGGCTGTCTCCGACGCGAATGGACGCAGCCTCGACTCCCTGTTCCTCCACCCGAGTCCGTTGCTCGAGCCGGGCGGCGAACAGCCGCTCGTACGTATCGAGCGCGCCGTCGAGGTCATCGACTGCCAGACCGATGTGATGCACCGAGCGCGGGGTCTCCACGTTGGCGATGGTATTTGAAAGACTCGCGCCGACGTGCGTGCCCTCGTCCTCGGTCTCGTCCTCGCCGCCGTGCTCCTCGCGGGTTGCGGCAGCAGCGGCGAGTCCGCCAAGTCGAACGGCGAGGAATCGAAGCCGGCCGCCCAGGTGCTCGCGGACGCAAAGGCGGCCGCGTCGAACGCGAGCTCGGCCCATGTCTCGGGCAGCATCCAGTCGAAGGGGACGCCGATCACGCTCGACCTGACCACGGCTCGCGCCAAAGGCGCCAAGGGCTCGATGTCCACGAGCGGGCTCAAGTTCGACCTCGTCCGCGTCGGCGACACGCTCTACATCCGCGGCAGCGACGAGTTCCTCAAGCACTTCGCGGGCGGCGTCGCCGCGCAGCTCCTGCACGACAAGTGGCTCAAGGCCTCCGCGACGCACGGCCGGCTCAAGTCGCTCGCCCCGCTCACGAACCTCGGCGCGCTCTTCGCGGGGGTCAGCGCCCAGCACGGAAAGCTCGTCAACGACGGCAAGAAGACCTACAAGGGCGACGACGTCGTCGTCATTCGGGACACGTCCGACAACAGCAGGCTCTACGTCGCGGCGACAGGCAAGCCCTATCCGGTGGCAATCGTCGGCGGCAAGAAGGGCGAGTCCGGGACCATCACCTTCGACGACTGGAACAAGAGCGTGTCGTTCACGGCGCCGGACGGCGCGATCGACATCTCGCAGTTCGGCGGCTAGAGGCGGCTAGGTCGGCAGCTCGCCGGGCTCGGTCGCGACGACGCGCGGCACGCCCACGGTCTCGGCGGCCCGCGATTCGGGCTCGACGTCGGCGACCAGCGCCTGCAGTTCCTCGCGGACGAGCGTCTCCTTCTCGAGCAGCGCGGCCGCGATCCGATCGAGCGGGGCACGGTGCTTGCGCAGCAGCCGCACCGCCTCCTCGTACGCGCCGTCGGTCAGATGCGCCTGCTCGTCGTCGCGCAGCCGCTTCGTCGACTCCGAGAGCGCGTAGTTGTCGGCGCGCATCGTGCGCGAGGAGACCGTGTCGGACATGCCCCACTCGAATACCATCGAGCGGGCGATCTCCGTCACCTTCTCGAGATCGTTGGCAGCGCCGTTCGTGACGCGGCCGAAGACGACCTCCTCTGCAGCGCGTCCTGCGAGCGCCACGATCATCCGGTCGACGAGCTCCTCCTTCGTGTGGAGGTACCGATCCTCCTCGGGGAGGTAGAAGGCGTAGCCGAGGGCGTTGCCGCGCGAGACGATCGTGACCTTCTGCAACTCCATCACCGAGCCCATCAGGTGCGCCATGAGCGCGTGACCGCCCTCGTGGTACGCGAGGATCCGGCGCTCCTTCTCCGTCAGCATCTTGCGCTGCTGCAGGCCGGCGACGACCCGCTCGAGAGCCCAGTCGAAGTCCGACTGCGTAAGCGCCGAGGCGCCGCGACGACCGGCCTTGATCGCCGCCTCATTGCAGATGTTCGCGAGCTCGGCGCCCGTCAGGCCCGACGTCTGCCGCGCGACCTGTGACAGATCGACCTCGCTGAGATTGAGCGGCTTGCCCCGGGTGTGAACGCGGAGGATTGCCTCCCGCCCGGACAGATCCGGCGGCGGTACGAGCAGCTGGCGGTCGAAGCGGCCCGGGCGCAGGAGCGCGGGATCGAGATCCTGGATCCGGTTCGAGGCGCCCATCACGACCACCTGCCTCGCGTTCTCGAAGCCGTCGAGCTCGACGAGCAGCTGATTCAGGGTCTGATCCTGCTCGCGGTTGAAACCGTGGCCCGAGCGCTGCGCCCCGACAGCGTCGAGCTCGTCGATGAAGACGATGGCGGGAGCGTTCTTGCGCGCCTCTGCGAAGAGCTTGCGGATGCGCGCGGCGCCGAGGCCCGCGAACATTTCCACGAACGACGAGGCCGAAGCGCTGTAGAAGTTCGCACCCGACTCGTGCGCGACGGCCTTGGCGAGCAGCGTCTTCCCGGTGCCGGGCGGGCCGTAGAGGAGGAGTCCTTTCGGGACCCTCGCGCCGAGCCGCTCGAAGCGCTTGGGCTCGCGCATGAATTCCACGACCTCCATCAACTCGCCGCGCACCTCCTCGACGCCGGCGACGTCGGCCCAGCTCGTCGAGGTCTTCGCGCCGGTGACCATGTTCGCCGGCTTGACGCGCGGCATCATCCCGGCCGTCCGCCAGAGCAGCCAGGCCGTCAGCGCGATGACGACGAAGAACGCGAGCGGCAGCCACGTCGTGGCGAAGTCAGCCGCAGCCTGGAACCAGTGCCCCACCATTCTCAGCCTCTCATCGGCAGCGAGGGTCGCATCCCTTAGCCGAGTGAGGCAGCGGCTTCCTCGGCCGTCGTGAAGCGGACCCCGGATTCGCGCCAGGCGGCCGTGCATGTGGCCACGCGCGAGTCGTCGACGCCCCGCGCCGCGTCCTCGACGAAGGCGATCCGGCGGCCGCGGCGGAGCAGCGCGCGGACGGCCGAGTCGTCGCAGATGTCGGTCGCGACACCGAAGAGCAGGATCTGGTCGGGGTCGAGCGTGTCGAGCAGCGTCTCGGTGTTCGGGTTCGTGAAGGGGTCGTACTGCTTCTTCGGGATCAGGAACTCGCGGCAGCCGCCGAAGAGGCGACGAAGCGTCGGCCCGGGGAGGGGGACGAGCGGGAGCGGCAGCGGGTCGAGCTGCTTCGTCTCGGGGATCTTCTCCGCGCCCCGCGTGCCGAGCAGGCAATGCGGCGGCCACGTGGCGTCGAAGTCCGGCTCCGTCGAGATCTCGGGGTCACTGAGCTCGTGCTGGTCGCACGACGCGACGTGGACTGTGCCGGTCGCGCGGGCGGCCTCCACGAGCCGCGCCATTGCCGACCTCGCCTCCTCCGCACCTGCGAAATAGAGCTTCCCGCGGGGCTCGATGAAGTCCACCTGCGTATCGACGTCCCACAGGATCGTCCCGCCCACGACCCGACTCTAGAGGACCTGTCCCGGTAACTGATACCGAGCCATGTCCTCAGGGGGCACCGCTCGTTCGAGCCTTGCGGAAGGCGCGGATGTCCGCAACCCTGGGCGCGGTGCCTTCGACACCTCGAGACAGCGCAGCCGGCGTCCACCACATCTGGACAAACGCCACCGGCAACTGGCCGTACTTCATGGATGACCGCGATCGCCAAGCGTGGATCGCACTCCTCGAGCGAGTGGCAGATGTCCATTCCTGGACCGTGCTCGCGTTCTGCCAGATGACGACGCACGTCCACGCGATCGTCGATGTCTCGGACACCTCGCTATCGCAAGGAATGCAATATCTCAACCGGGAGTACAGCAAGCGCTTCAATTTGCGGCACGACCGGTCCGGACACTTTGTTCGCAGGCGGTTTGGCAGCCGACGAATCTCGAGTGGGCGCGATTTGGTCGGCGCGTACGCGTACGTCGTCCTCAATCCCGTATCCGAAGGCATGTGCCCGAGGGCGGAGGATTGGCGCTGGAGCAGCTACGCGACGACTCTCGGGCTGACGACTGACTTCGGGTTCGTCGACGCCCACCTGGTTCTGGCTGAGCTCGGCGGTGCAGTCGACGCTCTACAGATTCTCGTGACAGCGCGAGCTCCCCTACTGGCCGGATCGACCATGTCGCGGTAACTGATACCGAGACACGGCCGCTTCAGCCGAGGGCACGCAGGGCCGGCTCGAGGCGTTGCCGCGTCGTGAGGACGCCTTCGAAGAGGTCGCCGTGGCGGTGGATGCGGTCGAGCACGACCTCCATCGTGAACTGCCTCGCGTCGAGCGACTCGTCGACCTCGTCCCAGCGCAGAGGCGTCGAGACCGGAGCGCCGGGGCGCGGCCGCACCGAGTAGACCGACGCGATCGTCTTCCCCTCGCCGTTCTGGTTTGCGTCGATCAGGACGCCCCGCCGCTTCGCCTTCGACCACTCCGTCGTCACTAGCCCACGGTGGGTGCGCGCGAGCGCCCCGGCGACGATCTCACAGAACTCGCGCGCCTGCGCGTACGTGTACCGCCGCTCGACGGGCACGAGCACGTGCATTCCGTCGGCACTGCTCGTCTTCGGTAAGGACACGAGCCCGAGCGCGTCGAGTGCCTGCTTCACCACGAGGGCGACCTGCACCACCTCGGGAAAGCCGACGTCCGGCGACGGATCGAGGTCGAAGAGCACGAAATCGGGACGATCGGGCTTGTCGACGCGCGAGTACCACGCATTCATGTCGATGCAGCCCATGTTCACCATCCAGGTCAGCGCGTCCTCGTCGTTCACGAGCGGCGCGTCGATCCACCGCTTCTTCGGCGGCCGCTCGCGCGTCGACACCTGAACGTGGAAGCGCGGGATCCACTCCGGCATGCCCTTCGGCGCATCCTTCTGGAAGAACGCCTTGCCGAAGGCACCGTCCGGATAGCGGCGCATCGTGAAGGGCCGATCACGCAGATGCGGCACGAGCACCGCCGCCACCGCGCGGTAGTAGTCGATCAGGTCGCCCTTCGTGATGCGCTCGTCCGGCCAGAAGACCTTGTCGAGGTTGGAGAGCTTGACCTTTCCCTCCCTCGCCTCGGCCGGACGCTCGCGCTGCACGTCTTCCGCCGGCTTGTCGTCGCGAAGCCCCTGGAAGGACGGCGCGCGCAGGTGCCCGTCGTGCGTCCACTCGGCGAACTCGACCTCGGCGACCAGCCGAGGCTCGACCCAGACGACGTCGCCCTTCCGCACCTTCGGCATCTTCGGGACAACCGGGAACGGGGACTCGTCCCGCCGCAAAGGTTCGAGCTTCTCGAGCAACTCGCGAATCGTGCGCTCGGAGAAGCCCGTGCCGACGTTGCCGACCCACTCCCACTCCTCACCCCGGTGGACACCGAGCACGAGCGCGCCGAAGCTGCCGCTGCGCCGGCCCTGGCCCTTCGTGTAGCCGCAGATCACGAACTCCTGCCGCCCGTGCGTCTTGATCTTCAGCCAGTCGCGGCCACGGCCCCCCTCGGAGTAGCGCGACGACGCCCGCTTCGCCATCACGCCTTCGAGACCCAGATCGTTCGCGGCCTCGAGCAGCGCCTCGCCGTCCTCGAAGGAGCCGGAGAGCTGGACCACCGGATTCGGCGCAAGCAGCTTCTCCAGCCGCGTCCGCCGCTCGGTCAGCGGCAGGTCGACGACCGGCTCGCCGTCGATCTCGAGCACGTCGAACACCTCGTACGCGAGCCGGGTGCTCCCCGTCTGCATCGCCGAGAAGCTCGCACGGCCGTCCTCGCCCAGCGCCACGACCTCGCCGTCGACGACTGCGTCCGGCGTCCGGAGCGCCTGAACGAGCTCCTTTGCCACGGGCGCGAACCGCTGCGTCAGGTCGTTCCCCCGGCGGGAGACGAGCTTGGCCTCGCCGCCGCGGACGTAGGCGAGTGCCCGGTACCCGTCCCACTTGGGCTCGAACTGCCAGCCCTCCCCCCGAGGCAGGTCCTCCGTCAGCGTCGCGAGCATCGGCCTGTAGACCCGGGGACTTCCACCCACGCCGTCCTCGCGCTTGCGGAGGATGAGCCAGTTCTTCTCGTCGCCGGAGAGGTGGGCGGGCACGAGCGCCCAGGTGCCTTCGAGCCGCTCGCCGTGTAGCCGCACCGTGAGGCCGCCGTCGGGCTTCTCCTCGAGCAGCTCGTATGTGCCACGGTCCCAGATCTCGACGGTGCCTGCGCCGTAGTTCCCCTTCGGGATCTCGCCTTCGAAGCTTCCGTACTCGAGGGGATGGTCTTCGACGTGGACGGCGAGATGTTGCTGGCCGGGCTCGAGCGGGACGCCTTTCGGCACCGCCCACGAGACGAGGACTCCGTCGCGCTCGAGGCGGAAGTCGTAGTGCAGCCGGCGCGCGTCGTGGCGCTGCACGACGAAGGTCAGCGCCTTCGCCTCGGGGCGGCGGCCACCGAACGGCTCGGGGGTCTTCTTGCGGTCTCGTTTGCGCTCGTACTCCGAGAGCTTCTTGCTCACGAAGCTTTTCTAGCGCGTGCGCGCTGGGTGCGCTCGACCGACTCGCGCAGCGCCTGCATCAGGTCGACGACCTGCGGCTCGTCCTTGCTCGGCTCCGGCAGCGGCGTTCCCTCGGCCTTCGAGCGGATGAGCTCGAGCAGCTCGGAGCGGTAGGTGTCGTCGTAGCGCTCGGGATCGAACTCGGCGCTCAGGTTCTCGACCAGCGACTTCGCCATCTCGACCTCCGCCTTGCGGATCCCGTCGCCGCCGACGACCTCCCCCGCCACCTCCGCCGGCCGACGCACTTCCTCCGCGTAGTACATCGTCTCGAGCACGAGCACATCCTCCCACGGACGGAGGCATGCGAGGTGCTGCTTGTTCCGGATCACGACCTTCGCGATACCGACGCGGCCGGTCTCCTCGAGCGCTCGCACGAGCAACTGGTACGGCTTCTCGCCCCCTTCCTGCGGTACGAGGTAGTAGGCCTGCCGAAAATAGATCGGGTCGATCTCGTCGAGGCAGACGAAGTCGCAGATGTCGACGGAGTGCGTGAGCTCGACGTCGAGGCGGTCGAGATCCTCCGGCTCGAGCGGGACGAAGCGGCCCTTCTCGAGCTCGAACGCGCGCACGACGTCTTCGGGATCGACGTGCTCGCCGGTGTCCTTGCGCACCTTGTCGTAGCCGATCGGTTCGAGGTCACGGCGGTCGACGAAGTGGAAGCGAAGCTCCCTGGAGCTCGTCGCGGTCAGCATCCGAACCGGAATGCTGACGAGCCCGAACGAGATCGTCCCACTCCAGATCGGGCGCGGCGCCATGCGCTGGTGGTCCCCCCTTCGAGAGCGTCGAAAACGGCCTGCGCATTGCGAGGTTTCCGGGTCGTGAGTCGTATGCCTATCGTTCACACAACCCATACACGGCGGGGATAAGCCTGTGGACGGTGTGGACAGCGGCCCCGACTCCACGTCCAGAGCCTGCCGAAATCTACTTCAAGTTGCTCTAGGCGAAAACGCCGAGCGAGCGGAAGCGCGTGCGGCGCCGGCGACGAAGATCGTCGCCCGGGACCCCTTCCAGCTCGGCGAGCGACTCGCGCAGCGCCTGCCCGAGCTGACGCGCCGCCAGGTCCGGATCGATGTGAGCCCCACCCACCGGCTCCGGGACGATCTCGTCCACAACGCCGAGCTCGAGGCAGTGCACCGCGTCGGGACGGAACGCCGCGGCTGCCTTCTTGGCCTGGCCGGCGTCGCGCCAGAGGATCGCCGCGCAGCCCTCGGGCGAGATGACGGAGTAGATCGCGTTCTCCTGCATGAGGACGCGGTCGGCGAGCGCGATGGCGATCGCGCCCCCCGAGCCCCCCTCGCCGATCACGCAGGCGACGGTAGGCACCTTCAACCGCGCCATGGTCGCCTGCGAGTGCGCGATCGCTGCACCCTGCCCGTGCTGCTCGGCCACGACGCCCGGATAGGCGCCCGGCGTGTCGACGAGCGTGATTACCGGGAACCCGTGCCGGTCGGCGAGCTCCATCGCGTGCCACGCCTTGCGGTAGCCCTCCGGGTTCGGCATCCCGAAGCGGCGGCTCGCGCGCTCGTGGATGTCCCGCCCCTTCTGCTGGCCGACGAGGACTACGGTGCGGTCGTCGAGCTTGCCGAGGCCGGCGATCATCGCGCCGTCGTCGGCCAGTGCGCGGTCGCCGTGCAGCTCGAACCAGTCGTCGAGCAGCCGCTCCACGTAGTCGAGCGTGTAGGGCCGCTCGTCGTGGCGGGCCAGCTCGACCTTGCGCCAGATCTCCTCGTCGGTCGCCTCCTCGCCGATCCGGGCGATCTGCCGCTGCAGCCGCTCGAGCTCGCCGGAGATGCGCGCGCCGCCGAGCAGCGGGAGATTTCTCAGCCGCCCCAGCCGCTCGCGCAGCCGCAACTCGTGCTCAGTCGGGGGCATTGAAGAGCCTCAGAAGCCGGGACAGGGTCTGGCGCAGCTCGGCACGCGGCACGATCGCGTCGATCTGGCCGTAGCGGAGGTTCTGCTCGGCCCGGCCGAAGTCCTCGGGCAGCTTCTCGCGCGTGATCTCCTGCACGACGCGCGGGCCCGCGAAGGACATGAGCGCGTTCGGCTCGGCGAGCACGACGTCCCCGAGAGTCGCGAAGCTGGCGAGCACGCCACCGGTCGTCGGGTGCGCCATCACGCAGAGGAGAGCCTGGCCGGAGTCGCGGAGATCCTCGACCGCGGCCACGGTCTTCGGCAGCTGCATGAGCGCGAGGATGCCCTCCTGCATGCGCGCGCCGCCCGAGCTCGTGACCGACACGAGCGGCATCCCTGCCTCGGCTGCCGAGTCGCAGGCGCGCGAGAACTTCTCGCCCACCACGCTGCCCATGGAGCCACCCATGAAGGCGAAGTCCATGACGGCAAGCTCGCACTCGCGTCCCTCCAGCGTCGCCCGGCCGATCACCATCGCGTCGGCCAGACCGGTCTTCATCTCGGCCTCGGCGAGACGCTCGGTGTAGGGGCGGAGGTCGAAGAACTCGAGCGGATCCTCGGAGTGGAGCTCCGTCGCCTCCTCTGCGAAGGAACCGGAATCGGTCAGGGACGCGATCCTGGCCCGCGCCCGCATGGGGAAGTGATGGCCGCACTGCTCGCACACCCAGAGACTCTTCTCGAGCTCGTCGTCGCGGTAGTGCGAGTGACAGCTCGGGCAGGTGTTCGGGTGACTAGGGGGAGGGCTTGGCTGGTCGTTGGTCTCGACCGAGACGTCGATCTTGGCCACTTCGGCAGCTTAGACCCCTGGCCCGAGAGGGAGGTTGCGGAGCAGCTCTCTAGTAGCCGAGCGCCGTCGTGAGTCGCCCAAGCTTCTCGGCGTTCGCCGGATCGGGTGCCAGGCCGGTGAAACCCACGCCGACGAGCTTGCCGCTTTCCCGCATCCGGCTCAGCAGCTCCTCGAGCTCGTAGAGCGACAGGCCCCCCGGCTCGGGCATGAAGACCGCGATCTCGTCCGGATCGACGACGTCACAGTCGAGCGCGACGTAGATCGCCCCGGCACGATCGAGTAGCGCCTCGGGGTCGTCGCCGATCCCGGCCGCAGCGATGTAGTCCACCTCGGGCGGATCGAGATTGCGCGCGCCCCAGAGCACGACGTCGCCCGCAGCAATCGTGCCGCGATCGAGCAGCATCCGCAGCGGCATGCCCCACTCGTCGCCCGAGGGCGAGGTCTCCGGCGTATTGAGGTCGCCGTGCGCGTCGAGCCAGAGGACCGCCACGCGTCCGTGCCGGGCCGCGAGCCCCTCGACGGCACCGACGTGCGCGCAGCAGCAGCCGCCGAGCACGAGGGGACGCGCCGCCAGGTCGGAGGCGACCGCGAGCGTCTGCATCGCGAGCGTCTCCTCCTCGACGACCGCCACCTCGGGGTAGTCGAGCGCAAGCGACGCCGCCTCGACCATCGGCTCGCCGCCGTCGCCCCATGCGCGCGGCACGCGAACGAGCCCCGCCTTGAACGTGCGGCCGCAGGCGTGGCACTCGTAGCCGTCGTCCACCGAGACGGCGGTGAGCGTCCGGCAGTCGGGGCACTTCGCCCGCAGCAGGCTCATTCGCTCGACTTCTCGAAGGCCACGCCGCAGGAGTCGACACGCATGCCGACCCCCTCGTACACGGCGACGGCGCCCGTCGCGTTCTGGGAGTCGACGTCGAGCGTGACACGGGTGGTGCCTCGGCGCCAGAACTCGCCGAACGTCCGGTAAAGGAGCGCCTTGGCGAGCCCCTGGCCTCGCCACGCCGGCCGGACTCCGATCGCGCCTACGTAGCCGCCGCCGGCGACGCTCGCGTCGTTGCGCGTCACGGCGGCAAGCTCGTCGCCGTCGCGGACGACGAACCAGACGGGGCCGTGCTCGTCGCGGTGCTGGCCCGACCGGCGTTCGATCCACTCCTCGAAGGGATCCGGATGCCACTCCCAGTGCTCCGCGAACGCCTCGTTCAGCGCGTCGTAGAACGCCCGGTACTCGTCCTCGCGCAACTCGTCGACCACGAGCCCGTCCGGCAGCACCGGCTCGGGGGGCTCCTCCGTCAACTCGATCGCCATCTCGTAGAAGCGGCGCACTTCGCGGTAGCCACGAGACTCGAAGAGCTCACGCGCCGCCGCATCGGGCTCGGGTGCGCCCGCGAGGATCTTCTTCACGCCCTCCGCGCGGGCGAACGCCTCGCCGCGCTCGACGATCTCTGCTCCGAGCCCGCGCCCCTTGTCGGCGACGATGCCGCGGAAGTTCACCGCGTCGCCGTGCACTCCGTACGACGCGCTCGCGGCCATGCGGCCGTCGTCCTCCCAGACCCAGCTCTCCTTGCTGTACTGGAGATACATGAGGATGTCCGCGCCGGTCACGCGACCGGGGCGGCCGTAGAGACGCTTCTCCTCGGCCGAGATCAGGGCTGCGACCTTCGGCGCGTCGTCCTCGACCAGCGGGCGGACGTTCATTCGAGCTCCTTCTCCCACACGACCTGCTCAGAGTCGACGACCATGCCGACACTCTCGTACACCTTGGTCGCGCCGGTTGCGTTCTCCGAGTCGACCCCGAGACCGACCCGCCGCTGCCCGCGCCGGTGAAACTCGCCGAAGCTGTGAAGCAGCAGAGCCTTCGCGAGGCCGCGACCCCGCCAGGCGCGACGCACGCCGATCGCTCCGATCCAACCGCCGCCGGAGCGCTCGGGGTCGTTCCGGGTGGCAGCCACGACGTCGTCCTCGCTGCGAACCAGGAACCACAGGCTCGGGTCGTGATCCGGCTTCCTGGTCTGCCGTTCCCACCACTCCTCGAACGGCGTGGGTTGGAATTCCCAGTGATCCCCGAACGCCTCCTCGAGCGCAGCGTGGAAACCGCCCGCGAGCTCGGAGGAGAACGGCTCGATCCGCAAGCCATCCGGAAGCCGGGGTTCCGGCGGAGGGTCGGCGCCGAGCTCGATCGTCATCTCCCAGAAGCGTCGGACCTCGCGATAGCCGCGGCCGGTCAGCAACGGCTCCGCGGCCACGTCGGGGGCAAGGGTCACGGCATGGACTCGCCGGGCGCCGAGCGCGCGAAGCCGCTCCTCGTTGCGATCGACGAGCGCCGACCCGAGACCGCGACCTCGCCGCTCGCGATGCACGATCCCGATTGCCATACCGGTGTCGTCGTGCTTCTCGACCCAGCCGAGCGCGACGATCCGGCCGTCCTCCTCGAACAGCCGCGTGTCGCTCGAGAGCTCGAGTCCCGCGAGCCAGGCCGTTACGTCGGCCATGCCCACGCGCGACGGCCGCCCGAAGAGATGCCACTCGTCGTCGGCCAGGAACTCCGCGATCGCCGAGAAGTCGTCGGGGGTGACGGGGCGATCGATCACGCGACGAACGAGTCGAGGCTTTCGGCGAGACCGGTGAGGCTGCGGAGCTCGACGTCGGGCTGGGGCTCGGCCTCCTCGCCGAGCCGGTTGATCCAGATCGTGCGCAGACCCAGAGCGGACGCGGGCGCGATGTCGTGGAAGAGGCTGGCGGCGACGTGCACGTGGCCACCACGGTCGGCTCCGCTCCGCGCGAAGAATTCTTCCCAGTGGGTCGGCGCAGGCTTGTACGAGCCGATCTCGGACGCGACGACGGTCAGGTCGAAGTCGACCCCGATCCTGGCGAGCGAGGCGTCGAGGAGGTCGGGGTCGGTGTTCGAGAGGACGGCCAGCCGCCAGCCCCGCGCGCGGGCCTCCTCGAGCGCCGCCGGCACCTCCGGGAACGGCTCCCATTCGGGCAGCGAGCGGCCGAGCGCGTCCTGCTCACCCGCAGGAGCTCCGAGCCGGGAGAGCGCGACTGCCATCACCTCGCGGTAACTGCGACCCGGCTCCTCGCGCTGGATCTGCGGTTCGAGCTCGTGGTACGTGTGCAGGAGCTCGCCGCCGCGCGCGGGGCCGAACAGCCGCTCGAGCTCGCGCCCGATCCCGCCGTTCCAGTCGATCAGCGTGCCGTAGCAGTCGAAGGTCGCCCAGCGCTGCACGCGGCGAGCCTACACTCGGCGCCGTGACCGCTCCGGCGTCCGGCCCGGCACGGAACGAGTACGACCATCCGGCGGTCGCCGCCGCCTACGACGCGGAGAACGCCTGGGGCCGGGACGACGACTTCTTCCTCGACTTTGCCGCCGAGACGCCGCGATCGCGGGTGCTCGATCTCGGCTGCGGAACCGGCCGGCTGACCGTTGCCCTCGCCGCGGCGGGACACTCCGTCACCGGCATCGACCCCGCCGGGCCGATGCTCGCAGCGGCGCGCACCAAAGCGGGCGCCGAGAAGGTGACCTGGATCGAGGGGACTGCCGCCATGGCGCCGACACAGTCCTTCGATCTCGTACTGATGACGAGTCACGTCGCCCAGGTGTTCGTCGACGACGCCGAGTGGTTGGACACGCTTCGCCGTCTGGCCGCGGCACTCGTCCCGGGAGGACGCCTCGCGTTCGACTCGCGCGACCCGGCAGCGCGGGCCTGGGAGGGCTGGACCGGCGTCACCTCGGTCGATGAGGACACCGTCTCGTTCACCTCGACGAACGAGCTGCCCGACGGCTCGATCCTCGCCGTCGACTCGATCCTCCGCTTCCGCACCGAGCCCGAGCTGCGCGCCTCACTCGAGTCGGCCGGCCTCGCTGTCGAGGCGGCGTACGGCGGCTGGAACCGTGAGCCCGTCGGAGCCGGCGACGGCGAGCTGATCGTAGTGGCTACTCGGCGTACCGCTTGAAGACGACGCACGCGTTGTGCCCGCCGAAGCCGAAGCTGTTCGAGACGGCCACCTTCACCTCGGCGTCGCGTGCCTCGTTCGGCACGTAGTCGAGA
>JAICLM010000137.1 GCA_025927435.1 Thermoleophilia bacterium
CCCTTCAGTCCGAGCGCCTCGGCGCGGGCTCGGGTGTAGGAGACGAGGAACGAGCCGACAACGGCCGCCACGGCGACGACGACCGCCCAGTCCTGGCCGTGTCGCGAGAAGACGAGCGCGATCGCGGCCAGCATTGCTCCCTCGCCGACGCGGTCGGTCGTCGAGTCGATGAACGCGCCGAACGGGGTGGACTTGCCGCCTACGCGAGCGAGCGCGCCGTCGAGGATGTCGAGCAGCGAGCCCACGACGAAGATGCCGGCGGCGAGCCAGTAGACGAGCCACGCGGTGGTCCTGTCCGCGAACGGAACAAGAACGGCGGCCGCGAGACAGAGAGAGACCCCGGCGGCGGTGAGGACGTTCGGCGTCACGCGCGTGCGCGCAAGCCTTGTCACCGACCGGCTGGCGATGGAACGGGCCCCGGACGTGTACCCGTGCTTGACACGCCGGAGTGAGGTCGAGTTCATCTCGATCATCGCAATCCTGCTATGGCCAAGACTATAGCAGGTTTGCGATAACGGGCCCTACCGCCCGCAGGCGGCCGAAGAGCCGCGGTCCCCAGGTCGTGGCGAGCAGCGCCGCGACCGCCACGGCGATCCCTGCGAGTACGTCGAGGACGTAGTGATTGGCCGTCGCGATGACGCAGAACCAGACCCAGAGCGGCCAAATGGCCCAGAGCGCCTTCGCCCAGATCGTCCGGCACGTGCTCACGAGGAACCAGCCGACGATCAGTGCGTCCGCCGCGTGCAGGCTCGGCATCGCGGCGTAGGAGTTTCCGAGAGTCTGCAGGAGCGCGCTGGAGTGGTTCACGCCGTCGACGAATCCCTTGTCGGGGAACATCCACGGAGGCGCGGTCGGCATCAGCCAGAAGCCGAGGAGCCCCACGATGTTCGCGAGCAGGATCGTGTTGCGGAAGCGACTGAAGGCCTCGTGCCGGCGGAGATAGACCCAGAGCAGGGTCAGGCCGATCACGGTGAACTCCGAGTTCCAGTAGGTCCAGGCCGCAGCCGTCAGCAGCGCCGACGACGAGTCGGCGATTCGCGCCACGCTCAGCTCGTAGAGGTGGTGGGTCAAGTGCCGTTCGAGCGAGATCACACGCAAGCCGTTCATGACGGCTTTGCTCGGATCGTGGTCGGTCAGATGCCGGACAACGAGGTACGTGAAATAGAAGCCGAACCAGATGGTCAGCTGTAGCCCGAAGTCCCTCCAACCGCGCGGAAGCACCTTTTGTCCCAGAGCGACGACCCGCTCCATGCCGTCCACTCTAGACCGTGGGGTCACAGGAGGGCTAGCCCAGGGTGACTATCCGCCAATGTAGGACATCTCGACCTTCGGCAATGAAGCGGTTTCCGCGGTTCGCAGCTCGGAGTAGCGGTCGGTTCGGCGCGTCCAGAGCGTGCGCAGCTGCTCGGTGAGCTCTTTGTCGGAGGCTCCGAGGCGCAGCGGCGCGCGGAGGTCGTGGCCGCGCGCGGCGAACAGACAGGTGTACAGCCGTCCCTCGGCCGAGAGGCGGGCCCGGGAGCAACCGCCGCAGAACGGCTGCGTGACGGACGCGACCACGCCGATCTCGCCCGCGCCGTCGACGTAGCGCCAGCGGCGCGCCGTTGCGTCCGGCCGCTCCGCCGCCACCGGCTCGAGCGGCCAGCGCTCCGAGATGCGGCCGACGATCTCCTCGGCACTGACGACGTCCTCGAGCCGCCAGCCGTTCGTGGAGCCGACGTCCATGTACTCGATGAAGCGCAGCACGTGGCCGCTGCCGCGGAAGTGGTCCGCGAGCGAGAGCAGGTCGCCGTCGTTCGCGCCGCGCTTGACGACCGCGTTGACCTTGACCGGGAGCCCGGCGGCCGCGGCCGCGTCGATTCCCTCGAGCACGCGTTGCACGGGGAAGTCGACGTCGTTCATCGCGCGGAACGCGTCGTCGTCGAGCGAGTCGAGGCTGACGGTGACGCGGCCGAGTCCTGCGGCGGCGAGCGCCTCGGCCTTCTGCGCGAGCACGGAGCCGTTCGTGGTCAGGGCGAGCTCGAGGCGGCTGCCGCCGTCGGGCCTCTCGATCGCCGCGAGCAGCTCGACGAGATGCTCGACGTTGCGGCGCACGAGCGGCTCGCCGCCCGTGATCCGGACGGTGCGGACGCCGAGGGCGGCGAAGATGCCGACCACGCGGGCCAGCTCTTCGAATGTGAGCAGCTCGCGGCGCTCGAGGAATGCGTAGTCGCGCCCGAAGACCTCCTTCGGCATGCAGTAGACGCAGCGAAAGTTGCAGCGGTCGGTGATCGAGATGCGGAGGGTCTCGAGTGGGCGCCCGAGACGGTCGAGGAGCGGCTCCATACCTGCAGTGTGCCCGTTACTGCTCGGCCCAGACACGCGCGAGCTCGACGAGCGTGGCGGCGGCTAAGCCCATGTCCTCGACACAGATCCACTCGCGCTCGCTGTGCGCGTCGTGGCCTCCCGTGAAGATGTTCGCCGAGGGCAGCCCCATCTCGGTGAGTGCGGAGCCGTCCGTGCCGCCGCGAATGGACGTCTCCTTCGGCTCGAGCCCGACGCGGCGGATCGCCTCCTCGAGGTTCGCGACGATCCGAGGGTGCCGCTCGAGCGCGGCGCGCGGGTTGCGGTACTGGATGCGGTCCTCGACCTCGATCGTGCAGCGCTGCTCCGCCGCGCAGACCTCTTCCGCGAGGCCGCGCAGAAACGCGACGTGCTGGGCAAGGAGGTCGTCGTCGAAGTCGCGCACGATAAAGCGCAGCTCGACCGCGGACGAGTCGCCCTCGACGAGGACGGGATGGACGTAACCGTCGCGTCCCTCGGTCGTCTCGGGCGAGAGGCGATCCTGCGGGAGGCGGGCGAGGATCTCTCCGGCGAGCTTGATCGCGTTCACGAGCTCGCCGCTCGCCCAGCCGGGGTGGATCGCGCGCCCGTGGATGTGCATGCGCACCTGCGCGCCGGAGAACGTCTCGGTCTGCAGCTCGCCGGCGGTCGACCCGTCGACCGTGTAGGCGGCGGTGGCGCCGAAGCTCTCGACCGGGAAGTGAATGACGCCCCGACCGACCTCCTCGTCCGGATTGAACGCGACTTTCACCGTGCCGTGCGGGACCTCCGGATGCTCGACGAGATATGCGACGGCGGCCATGATCTCCGCGACGCCGGCCTTGTCGTCGGCCCCGAGGAGGGTAGTCCCGTCGGTCGTGATCAGGTCGTGGCCGACGTGGTTCTCGAGCTCCGGGGACTGCTCGGGCCTGATCACCTGGCCGGAGCCGCCGAGCACGATCTCGCCGCCGTCGTAGCGCACGCGCTGCGGCGAGACTCCGGCGCCGCTCACCTCGCGTGCCGTGTCGACGTGGGCGAAGAGCGCGATCGTCGGCACCTCGTGCTCGACGGTCGCGGGAAGGGTCCCGGTGACGTAGCCGTGCTCGTCCATGGTCACGTCGGCGAGGCCGACGTCGTCGAGCTCGTCGCGGAGGAGTCGCAGCAGCTCGAGCTGGCCGGGCGTGCTCGGATACGTGTCCGATTCCTCGTCCGAGCGGGTGTCGATGCGGACGTAGCGCATGAGGCGCTCGGCTGCGTCCTCAGCGAGCCGAGCGGCGAGCGTCGTCTCCGTGGCCATCGCGCGAGTGTACGTTCGGGCCATGCGCGTGCGTCTCGTGCAGCTGTACCTCGGCCTGATCCTCTACGGCTTCAGCTCCTCGCTGCTGGTCCTCGCGACCCTCGGGCTCGATCCGTGGGACGTCTTCCACCAGGGGCTGTCCCGGACGTTCGGTCTCGCGATCGGGACGTGGGCGATCATCGTCGGGGCCGTCGTGCTCCTGCTCTGGATCCCGCTGCGCCAGCGGCCGGGCATCGGCACGGTCAGCAACGTCGTCCTCGTGGGCCTGACGATGAACGTCGTGCTCGGGCACGTGGGCGCGCCGCACGCGATGGCGGCGCGGATCGCGTGCCTGGTCTGCGGCGTCTTCCTCAACGGCGTCGCGACCGGCGCGTACATCGGGGCGGGGCTCGGGCCGGGACCGCGTGACGGCCTGATGACCGGGATAGCGGCACGGGGTCATTCGATTCGCGTCGTTCGCACCGGGATCGAGGTAACCGTGCTCGTCACCGGCTGGCTGCTCGGCGGCACCGTGGGAGTCGGCACGGTCGTCTATGCGCTGTCGATCGGCCCGCTTGCGCACGTGTTCATCCCGCTCTTCGCGCGGGGCCGGCCGACGCCGGAGCACGCCCTGGAGGCCGTATAGCCGCCGTCGCGCTGGCGCTCGCGTCGGCGCTCCTCTTCGGCGCGATGAGCGTGGCGCTGCGGATGGCGCTCGACCGCGACCCGGACGTCGCCCTGGGGACGATCGCGACCTCTGCCACGGCGCTGCTCGTCGCGCTCGTCGCAGCGGCGGCCGAGACGCCGGCGCGCGGCCTTCACCTCTCATCGGCCTGGCCGTTCCTGCTCGCCGGACTGCTCTCACCGGGCGCCGCCCAGATCCTCGTCACGGTCGCGATCCGGGAGTCGGGGTCCTCGCGCGTGTCGATGATCTTCGGTACGGCGCCGCTCGTCTCGGTCACGATCGCGCTCATCTTCCTCAGCGAGCCTGCGAGTGCACCGCTCATCGCCGGTGCGGTGCTCATCGTCGGCGGCGGAGTGCTGCTCGCCCGCGAGAAGGAACGGCCCGCGCACCTGAACCAACTCGGCCTCGTCTTCGCCTTCGCCGGGGCCACGCTGTTCGCGATCCGGGACAACCTCGTGCGGCACCTCGCGGTCGGGAGTACCGCCGTGCCGCCCGCGGTCGCCGCGGCCGCCGCGCTGCTCGGCGGCACCGCGCTGATCGCCGCCTGGGCGCGGCAGGGGATCGGCCGTCGCTGGGTCGGCTTCTTGCCTGCGGGCGTACTGTTCGGCGCTTCGTACGTCTCGCTCTTCGAGGCGTACTACCGCGGCCGGGTCACGGTGGTCGCGCCGCTCGTCGCGATCGAGTCGCTGTTCGGTGTCGCGCTCTCCGCATGGCTGCTGCGGCATTCGGAGCTCGTAGGAAAGCGACTGTTCCTCGGCGCAGCGCTGATCGTCGCCGGCGGCGCGCTCATCGGCGCCTTCAGGTGAGTTGCATATCTGCTATAACCAGGCTTAGATTTTCTTACCAGAGGAGGCAGAACACAATATGGCGAAGACCATCGGCATCGACCTCGGCACGACGAACTCGTGCATGGCCGTGCTCGAGGGCGGCGAGCCGGCCGTCATCCCGAACGCCGAGGGCGGGCGCACGACGCCCTCCGTCGTCGCGTTCACGAAGGACGGGCAGCGGCTCGTCGGCGCTCCGGCCCGGCGGCAGCAGGTCACGAACCCGACCAACACGATCTTCTCGATCAAGCGCTTCATGGGACGCAAGTTCGACGAGGTGACGGAGGAGATGACCATCGTCCCGTACGAGGTCATGAAGGGCCCGAACAGCGACGTGCGCGTCAAGGCGGAGGGCAAGGAGTACGCCCCGCCGGAGATCAGCGCGATGATCCTCCAGAAGCTCAGGCAGGACGCGGAGGCATACCTCGGCGAGAGCGTCACGGACGCTGTCATCACAGTCCCCGCGTACTTCAACAATGCACAGCGCGAGGCGACGAAGGACGCCGGCAAGATCGCCGGCCTCAACGTGCTGCGGATCATCAACGAGCCGACCGCGGCCGCACTTGCGTACGGCCTCGACAAGGAAGGCTCCGACCAGACGATTCTCGTCTTCGACCTCGGCGGCGGCACGTTCGACGTGTCGGTGCTCGAGCTCGGCGACGGCGTGTTCGAGGTCAAGTCGACCGCGGGCGACAACCATCTCGGCGGCGACAACTTCGACAAGGCGGTCGTCGACTGGATGGTCGCCGAGTTCAAGCGCGACCAGGGCATCGACCTGAGCG
>JAICLM010000147.1 GCA_025927435.1 Thermoleophilia bacterium
ACGCGTCGGGGGTCTGCCTCGCCCGACAGGTTTGCGCTCGTCGCCGCGACGACTCCGACCTCGCGGACGACCTCGGCCGCTGCCGGCGGCAGGACCGGCACGCGGACACCGACGTTGCCGACCACCAGCGTGTACGGGCCAGGCAGGTACCGCTCGAGGAGCGACAGGTCGAGCCCCGGCACCGCCGCCACGAGCGCCTCGACTTCCGCAGCGAGCAGCGCCACCGGCTTCGAGCGGTCGCGGCCCTTGAGCTCGTAGAGGATGTCCGAGTGCTCGGGCAGCGCACAGAGCCCGTAGACGGTGTCGGTCGGGAGGATCACTGCGCGGCCGGCGCGCAGCGCGGCCACCGCCTCGTTCATCTCGCGCCCTCCACCACGCGCTCCATTCCCGTGAGATCCTTCGTCACCCGGACGTCGCGCCAGCCCGCGGCCCCGAGGATCTCGGCGACGTAGCCCGCCTGGCCGTCCCCGACCTCGAAGACGACGAAGCGCGCCTCTGCGGCCCGCGCCAGTCGCTCGTGCTCGCCGCGGCCGACGAGCGCGACCTCCGGCTCGCTGCGCAGCTCCGGCTGGAGCTCGGCGAGGCTCTCCACGTACGGAGGATTGGCGACGACCACGTCCCAGCCCTCCGCGGCGGCAGCCGCGCCGTCGCCGTGTCGCAGCTCGACCTCGAGCCCCAGCAGCGCGGCGTTCTCGCGCGCGAGAGCGAGCGCGTCGGCCGAGACGTCGACCCCGGTCACCTGCGCGTCCGGTCGCTCGTCCTTCAGGGCGAGCGCGATCGCCCCGGAGCCGACGCCGACGTCGAGCATCCGCGGCCGCTCTATCGCCTCCGCGAGCGCCAGCGTGCGCTCGACGAGCGTCTCGGTCTCGGGCCGCGGCACGAGCGCGCGGGCATCCGTCTTCAGCGTCAACCGCCGGAACCCCCACTCGCCGAGGACGTACGCGAGCGGCTCGCGCGCCTCCCGCCGTGCGAGGAGCGGCTCCAGGCCGTAGACCTCGTCGTCGAGCCGCGCCGCGAGCCCCGAGCGTGTCGTGCCGAGGAGATGCGCGACCAGCCACTCGGCGTCGACCCGCGGTGTCTCGACGCCGGCCCCGGCGAGCCGCCGCTCGGCCTCCGCGAGAGCCTCGCGTGCGGTCACTCCCCCCTCGTTCAGCTGCTCAGTGCGCGACGCCGATCGTCTTCGGTCAGCGCCTCGGTGAACTCGTCGAGCTCGCCCTGGAGGATCCGGTCGAGCTGGTGGACGGTCAGCTTGACCCGGTGGTCGGTGACCCGGCTCTCGGGGAAGTTGTACGTGCGGATCTTCTCCGAGCGCCCGCCCGACCCGATCTGCGAGTTGCGGGTGGCGTCACGCTCGGCGCGCCGGCGCTCGAGCTCGCGGTCGTAGAGACGCGCGCGCAACACGCGCATCGCCTTCTCCCGGTTCTGCAACTGCGACTTCTCGTCCTGCATCGAGACGACGACCCCGGTCGGCAGGTGCGTGATGCGCACGGCCGAGTCCGTCGTGTTCACCGACTGCCCGCCCGGTCCGGTCGAGCGGTAGACGTCGATCTTGAGCTCGTTCGGGTCGAGCTCGACCTCGACCGCCTCGGCTTCGGGCATCACGGCGGTGGTCGCCGTGGACGTGTGGATCCGGCCGGCGCTCTCGGTCTCGGGCACGCGCTGCACGCGGTGGGTGCCGCCCTCCCACTTGAAGACGGAGTAGGCGCCGTCGCCCTTGACCGCGAACGTGACCTCCTTGTAGCCGCCGCCGTCGTTCGGGCTCGCCTCGAGCTCCTCGACCTTGAAGCCCCGCCGTTCGGCGTAACGCGCGAGCATCCGGTAGACGTCGCCGGCCCAGAGCGCGGCCTCGTCCCCGCCGACGCCCTGGCGCACCTCGACGATCACATCCTTGCGGTCCGCCGGGTCGGTCGGAACCATCGCGAGGCGGAGCTCCCCCTCGAGCCTCGAGGTCCGCTCCTCGAGCTCCGGGACGAGCTCGCGCAGATCGGCGTCATCCCGTGCTGCGGCGAGGTCCTCGCGCGCGCCTCGCCACTCCTGGGCGAGCTTGAACGGGCCCTCGAGCTCCTTCAGCCGACGGCCCACCTCCGCCGCCTCGCGGTGGTCGTTGTAGACGGACGGGTCGGCCATCCGCTCCTGCGTCTCCCTGTACGAGCGCTCGAGCTCGTCGATCAGGTTGTCGAGTGTCGCGGCCATGCCGCGGACTACGTTAGCCGCGCCTCCAGCGTTATCTCCGGGACGCCGGCGAGCGCCTTCGAGACCGGGCAGTTCTCCTTCGCGGTCTCGGCCGCGGCTCGGAAGCCGTCCTCGTCGAGCCCCGGCACCGTGCCCTCGACCGTGAGCGCGACGCGTGTGATGCCCTCCCCTGGCTGGAAGGTGACGGTCGCAGTGGTACGGAGCTCCTCGGCCGGCGTGTCGGCTCGCGCGAGCCCACCGGACAGGGCCATCGAGAGGCACGCGGCATGCGCGGCCGCGATCAGCTCCTCGGGGCTCGTCAGGCCGCCGTGCTCGTCGTCGGAACGCGCCTTCCACGTGACGCCGAGCCCGCCGAACGCGCCGCTGGTGGTCGAGTCGATCGTCCCGGTGCCCTCGAGGAGGCTCCCGTGCCAGCGCACCTCTGCGCGACGCTCGGTCGCCATTTACGCCATGACCTCGACGCGCTGGGCCTCGGCCGTTCCGGCGCCCTCGAGGTGGAGCACCTCGCGCAGCGCACGGATCGAGACCTCGAGCTGGTCGAGCGACGGCTCGCGGGTCGTCAGCCGTTGCAGCCAGAGGCCCGGGGCGAGCAGCGTCATCAGCACCCGATTCCCCTGGTGCTTGCCCGCGAACCGGATCAGCTCGTACGCGATCCCGGCGATTAGCGGCAGGAGCAGGATCCGCGTCGCGATCAGCCAGTACCAGGCGGGTCGACCGAAGAACGCGAACACGAAGACCGCGATCACCATCACCCAGAGCAGGAACGCCGTCCCGCAGCGCGGGTGGATGAGCGAGTAGCGCTGCACGACCACCGGCTCGAGCGGCTCGCCCGCCTCGTACGCGTTGATCGCCTTGTGCTCGGCGGCGTGGTACTGGAAGACGCGGCGCAGGTCGGGCAGGAGCGAGATCAGCGCGAGATAGGCGATGAACATCGTCACCCGGATCAGGCCCTCGACGATCACGAACCAGCCGCCGCTGTGGACCGGAAGCTGGTCGGTGATCAGCGCCGGCCCGACCTTGAACACCATCACCGCGAAGCCGATCGCGATCGCGAAGGCGAAGATGAGCGCGCCGCGCGACAGCTCGGTCTCGACCTCGCCGTCCTCGCCCTCCTCCTGCGACGCGTAGTTCGCCGAGATCGCGAGCGCGCGGAAGCCGATCGCGAGCGACTCGCCGAGCGCCATCACACCGCGCACGACCGGGAGCCGGTAGAAGCGGTGGCGCGCCATCGCGGAGTGGATCGGGCGAGAGACCTGGGCGATCTCGCCCGAGGGCTTGCGCACGGCGACGGCCCAGTTGCCGGGGCCGCGCATCATCACGCCCTCGAGGACCGCCTGTCCGCCGACGTTTGCCATGGTGTCTCTTCGGCGCTAGCCGCGGCGCGCTTGACCGGCGCGCTCGAGGCGGCGCTGGAAGCGCTCGACGCGGCCGCCCGTGTCCATGAGCTTCTGCTTGCCCGTGTAGAACGGGTGGCACTGCGAGCAGATCTCGACGTGCAACTCGGGCTTCGTCGAGCGGGTCTGGAACGTGTTTCCGCAGGAGCACGTCACCGTGGCGAGGACGTACTCGGGATGGATGCCCGCTTTCATTGCCCCCTCAAGATAGCAGCGGCCTGTGCCGGTTCCACGTTGCCGCCGGATACGATCACGGCCATCCCGGGCCCTGCCTCGACCTTGCCCGCAACCACCGCTCCCGCCGCCGCCGCGCCTGCCGGCTCGCAGGCCAGTTTCGCCCGCTCGTAGAGGAATCGCATGCCCTCGGCGATCTCGTCCTCGGTCACGAGAACGGTCTCGACCTTGCCGCGGCAGATCTCGAGCGGGAGCTCGCCGGCGAACGGCGGCGCGAGCCCGTCGGCGATCGTGTCGGTCTCGACGCGGACGCTGTGTCCCGCCGCCAGGCCGGCGGGAAACGCCTGCGCGCGTTCGGGCGCGACCCCGACCACGCGGGCCCGTCCGTCGAGCGCCGTGACGATGCCCGAGATCAGGCCGCCGCCGCCCGTGCCGACCACGACCGTGTCGAGATCCGGCATGTCGTCGAGCAGCTCGAGCGCGAGCGTGCCGTGCCCGGCGACGACGGACGGGTCCGAATGCGGATGGACGAAGACGCGTCCCTGTTCCTCGACGATCTCGAGCACGCGTTCGTAGGCGGCGGCGGGATCCGACGGCGAGAGGTCGACCGTCGCGCCGTGGGCGCGCGTCGCCGCGACCTTGACCGCGTTCACGCCCTCCCACATCTGCACGAGGCAGTCGACGCCCTCCTCGGCAGCCGCCCACGCGACGGCGTGCGCGTGATTCCCGGCCGACCACGTGACGACGCCCCGCACCCGCTCCTCGGGTGTGAGCGCGGCGAGCCGGTTGAGCGCGCCGCGAGCCTTGAACGAGCCCGTCTGCTGGAACAGCTCAGCCTTGAGCGAGACGCCGAGGTCGATCGAGCCCACGGTCGGCGTGCGGTGGATCCGTCCGGCGAGAACGGTGCGCGCTCGCTCGACGTCCTCTCGGGAGACGCTCACGCAGGCAGTGTCTCGCGCGCGGCGACCTTCGGCACGCGGAGGCGCACGGTGAAGACGGTGCGCGTGCCCTGCCGACTCTCGACGCCGACGTCGCCGCCCATCGCCAGCGTCAGCTCCTTCACGATCGCGAGGCCCAGGCCGGTGCCGACCTTGCGCTCGAGTCCGTAGCGCTCATGGAGGTAGAAGCGCTCGAACGCGTGCTCGGTGTCCGCCTCCGCGAGCCCCGGGCCGGTGTCCTCGACGCGCAGGACTCCCGGCTCAGCGACCACCCGCACCTCGCCGCCGGGCGGCGTCAGGCGCAACGCGTTCTCCACGAGGTTCGAGACGATCTGGAGGACCCGGTCGGCGTCGGCGATCGCCGGCGCGGGGCCGTCCGCGATCGCGTGCAGCTCGACGCCGAAGCTCTCGGCCTGCTGCTCGTAGCGGCGCACGGCGTCGTCGGCGACCTCGGCGAGGTCGATCTCGGTGTTGTGCACGCTGAAATCGGTCCGGTTCATCCGCGCGAGGTCGAGGAGGTCGCGGACGAGCCGCTCGAGCCGCCGCGCCTCGGCAGCGACCGTTGCGGCGGCTTCACGCGGATCGACAGCGCCGTCCTCGACGGCCTCGGCATAGCCGCGGATCGCGGTGAGCGGCGTCTTCAGCTCGTGACTGACCGAGAGCAGGAAGTTCCGCTCCGCCTCCTGAGCTCTCTGGAGCTGCGCCGCGAGGTCGTTGAACGCAGCTGCCAGGGTCGCGATCTCCGTCGCTCCCTCCACAGGGACAGGCTCCGGCTGTGTGCCTCGCGCGAGCGTGCGCGCGGCGCCCGCGATCCGGTCGACCGGCCGTGAGATGCGGCGCGCGAGGCGGAACGCGGCGAGCGCGGCGAGGAGCCCTCCGGACGCGGCGGCGATGAGAAGCCCCCAGACGTACGGCGACAGGAGCGACTGCGTCGCGATCCGGGGCCGCAGGAGGATGAGCGTCCCGGGG
>JAICLM010000258.1 GCA_025927435.1 Thermoleophilia bacterium
GAGGGCTTCGACTTCTACACGCGCTCGAAGGTCGTCACGTCGCGCTGGCCGGACCCGGCGACGTCCAAGGTCGACCTGGGCTTCCCACAGACGCGGTAGCGAAGTACAGTCCCGCCCAGTCACGGGCGGGATGAGCGGAACCGGATCCACAGCGATCGTCGGGCGTGAAACCGAGCTGGCGGCAGTCTCGGACCTGCTCGAGCGGGCGCGCTCCGGCCTCGGCGTACTCCTCCTCGAGGGAGAGGCCGGAATCGGCAAGACGACGCTCTTCCGGGAGTCGCTCCGCCTCGCCGAGGCTGCGGGCTTCTGTGTGCTCGCGAGCCGCCCGGCCGCGTTCGAGTCGGCGCTCTCGCTGACCGCGGTCGCGGACCTCCTCCACGGGATCGCCGAGGAGCACTGGCACGAGCTACCGGCGGCGCAGCGCCGTGCGCTCGAGGTCGTGGTGGACGTGGTGGATTCGGACGGCCGTCCCGTGCGCCAGCGTGCGATCGGGGCCGGTCTCCGCTCGCTCGTCGTCCGGCTCGCGGGGGAGCGGCCGGTTCTGATCGCGCTCGACGACGTCCATTGGCTCGACCCGGCGTCTGCGACGATCGTGGAGTACGTGGTGCGCAGGCTCGCGCGGGAACGCGTCGCCGTCCTGCTCTCGAAGCGCAGCGGCGAGCCCACCAGCCTCGACCTCGGGGGCCTCGCCTCGCCGGAGGCGTTTTCGCGGGTTCGGCTGCAGCCGTTCGGAGCCGCAGCCCTCGGCAGAATACTGTCCGGCCGGCTCGAGCAGCCGCCGTCGCGGGCGATGTTGGGTCGCCTTCACTCGCTCACCGGCGGGAACCCGCTGTTCGCGATCGAGCTGGGGCGCATGGTCGAGGAGCGTGACGGGGCTGCGCCGCAGGACCCCCTGCCCGTGCCCGACGACGTGCAGGCGGTGATGGCGGAGCGAATTGCGGCACTGCCACGGTCGACGCGCGATCTGCTGCTCGGGGCGTCTTTGCTCGCGGAGCCGACGATCGACACGCTCGGAACCGTCTTCGAGCAATCGCCGCACCGGACGATCGCGGCCGCCAGACGAGCGGGGATCGCGGATGTCGTGGGGGAGAGAATCAGGTTCGGGCATCCGCTGCACGCCTCGGCCGTCATCGGGGCGGCGACGCCGCAGGAGCGCCGGAGGATGCACGAGCGACTCGCGGCGTCGGTGGCAGACGTCGAGGAGCGTGCGCGGCACGTCGCACGGGTCGCCGAGAGCCCCGACGGCGAGACGGCTGCGCTGCTCGAGCAGGGAGCCGCGGCGGCGCTTCGGCGTGGGGGCCTCCACTCGGCGGCCGAGCTCCTCGAGGAGGCAGTCGCCTTCACCCCGCTCGACCGCGTCGACGAGAGGCACGACCGCGCTGCGCGAGCCGCCGATCTCCACGCCCGCGCGGGAGAGCGCGCGCGTGCCGCGGGGCTACTGGACGGGCTGCTCGCCGAGGAGCTTCGGCCGGCGCGGCGGGTGGTGGTGCTCCGGCTACGGGCGGAGCTCCACATGGCAAGCGACGAGCACGCCGCCGCCGAGCTGCTGCTCCTCGCCGCGCTCAAGTCGTCCGACGGCGGAAAGGACCACATCCGTTCGAAGCTCGTGCTCTGCTACTTGCGGACGCTGCGGCTGGACTTCGCGGCCGCCGCCGAGTGGGGCCGTCAGGCCGTCTCAGAGCTCGGCGGCGACGACGACGCCGGGCTGCAGGCGGAGGTTCTCGCCTACTCAGCCATGGCTGCGTTCCTCGCGGGCGACGGCGTCGACCGGCAAGCGGTCGACCGTGCGCTTGCGCTGGAGGACGCCGACCGGATGGCCCTGCCCGGCATGTCGGCGGGTGGAGTGGCGGCGGCCATCCTGATGTATGTCGGGCTGCACGCCGAGGCGCGAGCGGTGATGTCCAGGCTCGCCGACCGCCTGGTCGCCACGGGTGACGACGGTGACCTCGCGAACATTCTCTTCTGGCGATCGTGGCTGGAGACCCGAGCGGGGGACTTCGCCGCGGCCGCCAAGGCCGCCGACGACGCGATCGACTGTGCGCTTCTGAATCGTCACGAGTCGCTTGTGCGCTTCTCGCTCGCCCAGCGAGCGTGGGTCGGCGCACACCGCGGCCACGTGGCCGACGCCCGGCGAGACCTTCGCGCCGCGCAGACGGTCGAGGGAGCCGGAGTCGCGCAGATCGAGATCTGGGCCGCCGCGACCGAGGCCCTCCTCAGCTTGTCTGTCGGAGATCATGCAGCTGCGTGGCAGGCGAGCAGCGCGATGATGGAGGCGCTCGAGCGCCACGGGATCACCGAGCCCGTGCCGGCTCCGTTCGTCCCCGACGCCGTGGAAGCCCTGATCGCGCTCGGCGAGCTCGACCGAGCCGAGGCGTTTCTGGATATGTGGGAGCGCCGTGCGCGCGAGCTCGAACGCGTCTGGGCGATCGCAACGGGCAGTAGGTGCCGGGCGCTCCTGCTGAGCGCGCGCGGCGACGGGCCCGGGGCGCTCGCCGCCGTGGAACGCGCGCTCGAGGAGCACGAACGGCTCGACATGCCGTTCGAGCGAGCCCGGACGAAGCTCGCCCAGGGCTCGATCGAGCGCCGGGCCCGCCGGCGCCGCGCTGCGCGGGCCGCGCTCGCGGACGCCGCGGACGAGTTCGAGCGGCTGGGAGCGCGCCTGTGGGCCGAGCGAGCGCGTTCGGAGCTCGAGCGCGTCGAGGGTCGCCGTCCCGGGAATCCGAACGAGTTGACGCCGAGCGAGCACCGGGTCGCGGTGCTCGCCGCCGGCGGCCGTTCGAACAAGGAGATCGCGCAGGCGCTCGCGGTCACGCCTCACACGGTCGAAGTCCACCTCTCACGCGCCTACGCGAAGCTCGATATCCACACGCGGGCGCAGCTCCGGCAACGGATGCCGCCGGC
>JAICLM010000287.1 GCA_025927435.1 Thermoleophilia bacterium
CGGAACAAGCAGCTGGTCCCGGACGACGTGCAGGGCGGCACGTTCACGATCACGAACCCCGGCGGCTACGGAACCTTCCACGGCACCCCGGTGATCAGCCAGCCGCAGTCGGCGATCCTCGGCACCTACGCGCTCGTGAAGCGGCCGTGGGTCGTCGAGGACGAGCTCGGCAAGGACGTGATCGCGATCCGGCCGCTGATGAACATCACACTCACGTACGACCATCGCCTCGTCGACGGCGCCCTGGCAGGACGCTTCCTCCGCGACCTGCGCGAGCGGCTCGAGAGCTGGGAAGGCGACGAGGGCTAGTCCTACTCGTCGTCGACAGCGCAGCGCAGGCCCGCGACGGCAGCTTCGAGCACACGCGGTACCTCCTCCTTCTCGGCCCAGTCGACGAGCATCGCGCAAAGGGAAGCGGCCACGACCCGCGCACGCACGCGCGTCTCCTCCGCGATCTCGCCGTAGGCCGCGAAGAAGGCCGGTCGGCTTGCGCGGTCGAGCGTGCTCCAGGCAACGGAGAGGTCGACGGCGGGATCCGAGCGGCAGACGTCCACCCAGTCGACGATGCCCGTCAGCTCGCTGCCGGCCACGAGCAGCTGGCGCATGTGCAGGTCGCCGTGACAGACGGCCGTGTGGCGAGCCGGCGGTAACTCCCGGGCGGACGCGATCAGTGCGGGAGCCTCGACCCCGAGCTCCTCCAGGCGGGGCAGGCGGACGCTCATGTCGACTCTGCCGAGCGGATCGGCCGGGAGCGCGTCCCCGACGGCTTCGAGCGTCTCCGGCGCATGCAGCGCACGCAACGCCACGCCGAGCGCCGTCGGTTCGACCGGTCGCCCCGTCGCCTCGACGCCTTCGAGATAGCGGGCCCCGTAGAACGGCCACGGGAAGTCGCTCGCAGGGCGGCCGACGAAGACGGGAGCCGGCAGGCCGACCGGCAAGCGCTCTGCCAGCGCCGGCAGCAGGGCGATCTCCCGCTCGGTTCCGGGCACCACCGCCTCCCGACGAGGGAAGCGGAAGGCCCACTCGCCGTCGACCCGGAAGGCGACGTAGTCCCAGCCCTCGCTGACGAGCTCGACCGCGTCGGCCGCGAGCTCCTCGAACCGCGCGCGGATGAGCCGCCTCGCCCGCTCCTTGTCGACGTGCTGCTCGGCCGACCAGATTTCAGCCATGGGCCAGCACGCCGACGAGCGGCTGCGGGATCTCCTCGGTCGTCATCGCCTCGACGAGGAGCGGCGGGTACCGGTGTTGACGACCACCGTTTTGGAGCCAGCGCTGAAGCTGCCTCTTCACCGGTCTACCGCGCCAGAAGACCTGGTTCTGGAAGTTGCGGAACGTCTCGAGCTCGCCCTCCGCGGCGACGACCTCCTGCACGCGATCGGGGCCGAGCGCCCGGATCAGCTCGTCCTCGAGATCCCTGACGCAGACGTACGTCGCGTCGCCCAGGATGCGCCGGAACCAGCGCTCCTCACCCGCATCGCACAGGCCGCCGACGCGCCGGCCCTCGTACGGCGCGTACGCGCGCCGAATCGCCTGCGCGCCGCCGATCGGCACGATCTCGACGCCCTCCGCGGCAAGGTCACGGCCGAGCTTCGCCGCGACCGCCTCGAGGGCGATCCGGTCGGTGACTCCTTCGACGAGCACGACTGCGCCCATGGCCGCCAAGCTAGCCTGACCGCATGGCCACCGGCGGCTATCTCGTCCAGCTCGGCCAGCTCCCGTACCTCGAGGCATGGGAGCTGCAGCGCTCCCTCGCGGGCGCGGTCTCGCAGGGCGCGATCCCGGACACGGTCGTCCTGCTCGAGCATCCTCCGGTGGTGACTCTCGGCCGGCGCACCGACGAGGCCGCGGAGCTGCACGTGCCCGAGGGCGCCGACGTCGAGGTCGTCGAGACGGACC
>JAICLM010000160.1 GCA_025927435.1 Thermoleophilia bacterium
CGGGAGCTCCGGCGCGCCCCCTGCGAACCTCGGCCTGGCGTCCGGCCTGGTTGCAAGGTGCGCTCACTATAGGAGCCTCCCGGCCGCTCGTCAAGTAGCTCGGTCAAGTGATTCTGCGTTCCGCATGGTTGACCGGCTTTTTGCGATAAATACGCTCAAATGGGGGATAGCAGAACCCCCCAACTTGCACTTGAGTGAAGTATGCGCTTGACTAACAGCGCGCCGAGACCATGCCCATGCGCGAGACAGCCAGCCGCACCTCACGCCGCACGAGTCCCGCGGGAATCCGCCTCGGGGAGCGGCTCCGCCAGCTCCGCGTTGCCGCGGGATTGACGCAGAGCGAGCTTGCGGGCGACCGCTTCTCGAAGGAGTACGTCTCGCAGATCGAGCGCGGCAAGACGCGCCCGACCGAGGGCACGATCGAATGGCTCGCCGATCGCCTGGGAGTCGACGCCGGGTTCCTCGCGAGCGGCGTCGCGACCGACGAGCGCACGCGGTTCGAGGGCGCGCTGTCGCGCGCCGAGGCGCTGTACGAGGCGCAGCAGGATGAGGAGGCAGCAGCAGCCTTCGAGCCACTCGCCGCAGCGGCCCGCGCAACGGGCGTACCCGAGCTCCAGGTGCGGGCTCTCGTCGGCAGCGGTCTCGCAAAGATGCGCATGGGTGACCACCGCGCCGCGCTCGAGCTGCTCAACGAGGCACGCTCGATCTCGGAGGCAGAGTCGTTCTCAGACGTTGAGCGGGCTGACGTGTTGCTTCGGCTGGCGGGGTGCCGCTATCAGCTCAACAGCATTCAGACGGCGCTCGCACTCTTCAACGAGGCGCTTGGACTCGCTGAGCGTTCAGGGCTGCCCTGCGACGCCCTCAAGGCGAACATCCTTTCGTGGCGCTCGCGCTGCTGGCAGCGCCAGCGGGACTTCGAAGCTGCGCGAGACGATGTCGAGCGCGCGATCGAGCTTTCGCGGGGGGTCGAAGATCTCCGCACCATCGGCGCCGCCTACTTCCAGGCCTCGCTGATCGCCGACCGCGAGGGCCACTGGGTGCTGGCGCGCAACTACGCGGAGCGTGCGCGCGAGGCCTACGGCGAGCTTGCCGACCGTGTCCACGTCAGCCAGCTCACGAATAACCTCGGCGGCCTCAATTTCCTTCTCGGCAACACGGAGCAGGCGGTGGAGCTGCTGAAGGAGTCGTTTGCAATCGCGCTCGAGCTCGGCCGCGATGCTGACGCCGGTCGCGCCGTCTCTTCGCTCGCGCAGGTCCATCTTCGGACAGGGAACGTCGACCAGGCCGAGGAGCAGGCGCGTCACGCGCTCGAGCTGCTGGAAGGCCGAGTCGACTACGTCGACGAGATCGGCAGTGCACAGCTCGTACTCGGCCGTGCCCTGCTGGAACAGGGTCGGCTCGACGAGGCGGAGGCTGCGTTCGCCGCCGCCGAGACGAGCTTCGGTGAGCTCGGCTCAGGGAGCCATCGCGCGGCCGCATGGGTCGCCCGCGGCGACCTGGCGGCTCGACGGGGGGACCACGAAAGGGCGGCCGAGCTGTACCGGACGGCCGCCGAAACGCTCCAGGACGTTCGCTTCTAGCAGAGGAAAGGAGGTGACGAATTTGACGAAGGCACGGCTCATCTCTCTCGTGCTCATCGCATCGCTCTTCGCCTACAACCTCGCTTGCCTCGGCATCGTCAAGGGGTTCGGCATGTGCGACGGCGGCGGCTTCTTCTAGACCTGGGAGCGTCAAGCGCGACCCGCGCCTGCGTTTCCCAGGTCGCCAACGGTGGCATGACGCCTTCGTGGGCGCACGTCTCGAGCGCGCTCGGCGCGCTCTGACCGTCGGGCGGGTCGCACGGCAAACCGGACTGCGGCGCATCCTTGCCGAGATCGGCGTGGCCGGCCGGCGTGAAGCGACGCGCGAGGGAGCGCAGGCGTTTCGTCGGGGCCTCGAGGAGCTCGGCACGACCTTCATCAAGCTCGGCCAGCTCCTCTCGTCGCGGCCTGACCTCCTGCCCGACGTCTACATCGAGGAGCTCGGCCACCTCGTCGACTCGGTCCCCGCCGTCCCCTTCGCCGAGATCGAGGCGGTGCTCCGGGAGGATTTCGGCGAGGACGCGTTCGTGAGCGTCGATCCCGAACCGCTCGCGACCGCCTCGATCGCGCAGACGCACCGCGGCCTGCTCGCCACCGGGCAAGAGGTTGTTGCCAAGGTGCGGCGGCCCGGCGTCGTCGAGCAGGTCGATCTCGACCTCTCGGTACTGCGCTCGACGGTTCGTCTCATGGCCCGCCGCTCCGTGGCGGCGCAGAGGATCCAGCTCGAGGAGCTCGCCGAGGAGCTCGAGCTGCACCTCCGAGCCGAGCTGGATTTCGTGGAGGAGGCACACAACACGGAGCTCGTACGCAGGCTCGTCGAGCAGTTCGAGGGGCTCGTCGTCCCGCGCGTGATCCGGCCGTACGTGACCGAGCGCGCCCTCGTCCTCGAGCTGATCTCGGGCCGCAAGGTCGAGGCCGGGCATGCGCTCGAACCGGACCGCGGCGCTCTTCTGGCCCGCGAGTTCTTCCGCGCGTACGTGTTCCAGGTCGTGGTGGAGGGCGTCTACCACGCCGACCCGCACCACGGGAACGTGCTGCTCACCGACGACGGGCGCCTGGCGCTTCTCGACTTCGGGCTGCTCGGCCGGCTGGACGAAGACACGCGGGCCGGCATTGCGCTGCTCCTCCTCGCGATCGCGCAGAACCGTGCCGACGACGTGGCCGACCTCATCGTCTCGCTCTCGCTCACCTCGACGCGCTCCGACCCGGCGGGCTTCGTGCAGGACGTCCGCCGCAAGCTGCCGCGGTTCCACCATCGTCCGCTCGCGTCGATCGAGTCGGGACGGGCGCTGGCCGACCTGCAGCGGGCGGCCATGCGGCGCGACATCGCGCTGCCGACGTCGTTCGCCCTGGTGGGCAAGACGCTCGCGCAGGCGGACTCGATCGCCCGCCTCCTCGATCCCGAGCTCGATCCGGTCGCCCTGATCGAGGAGCAGTCGGTCGAGGTGATGGCGCGAGAGGTCGAGCGCCGGCTGGAGCCGAACCGGTTCGCCGCCTACTCCTCCACGCAGCTGGCGCCGCTCCTTCGCCTGCCGGCTCGCATCGGACACGTCGTCTCCGAGCTCGAGCGGGGCACGCTGACGATCGGCGTCCAGCCCACGGGACTCGAGGAGCTCGAGCACAACCTCCGCTCGATCGCGAACCGGATCGGTGCGGCGATGATCGTCGGAGCGCTCCTCCTCGCGTCGTCGCTGCTCGTCCGAGCGGACAACGTCGAGTGGCTCGGCGTGGCCGGCTTCTGCCTCGCCGGCGCGCTCGGCCTCTACATGATCTGGAAGATCATCCGCACGCCCGGCGAGCTCTGACGAACCTCGCAAGAGCTTCGCTCTCGCTCGGTGCTGGAGGAATTTGCTCCGTGCTGAGAGCACATGGGCTGCCGGGGTCGGACGCCTCGACGCCGCTCAGGGTCGAAACGCTCAATTCCAGCGAGCGAAGCGTCAGCTTCGCGAGCTAGTCAACGTCGCCGGCTCGCGAGCCCATGCGCTCGATCACGACCTGGGGTATGCGCGCGGTCGTGCTCAGGCGGAGGCACATGCGCACGACTTCCGCGCAGTCCTCAGGACGGATCATGTCGTCGGGCTCGATGCCGGACCACTGCGCCATCGGCGTGTCGACGAAGCCCGGACAGAGCGCGATCGCCCGGACGCCGTCCGCGTCGAGCTCGTCGTTCAGCGACCGAGTGAGCGCGATGACCGCCGCCTTCGTGGCGCCGTAGGTCGCCAGCCCCGGGGTCGGCAGCGTCCCCGCGATCGAGGCGAGGTTGACGATCCAGCCGCGCGACTCGCGCAGGAGCGGGATCGCGGCCTGGGTCACGAGGAAGAGCCCGCGCAGGTTGACCGCGAGCTGGAGGTCGTGGTGCTTCGCGGGCAGGTCCTCGACCCGTCCGCCGATGCCGACTCCGGCCGAGTTGACGAGCACGTCGAGGCCTCCGAACCGCTCGCGGTGCTCGGCGACGATCCGCTCGCACTCCTCCGCCTCTGAGACGTCGGCCGCGATCGCCGCGGCCCCGAGCTCGGCGGCCGCCGCCTCGATGCGCTCGGGTCGGCGCGAGACGAGCGTCAGCTCGAAGCCCTCGTCTCTCAGCATGCGGGCGATCGCGAGCCCGATGCCCGACGAGCCGCCCGTGACGAGTGCAGTACCTGGCATTGCGCCTACAGTAAACGGCTGTGGAAGCAGCGAGCCTCACGAGCCTCACCGCCGGCGGCGGCTGCGCGGCGAAGTACTCGGCGGCCCGGCTCGAGGAGCTGCTGAAGGGCCTCGTCCCCGCCGAGGCGGAGGACCTCCTCGTCGGGCTCGACCCGGCGGACGACGCCGCCGTCTACCGCCTCGACGATGAGCGCGCGCTTGTCTTCACCGTCGACTTCTTCCCGCCGCTCGTCGACGACCCCACACTCTTCGGCCGGATCGCAGCCACCAACGCGCTCAACGACGTTTTCGCCATGGGCGGCGCGCCACTGCTCGCGCTCTCGATCGCGGCGTTTCCGGAGGAGCTCGAGACGGATCTCGTCGCCGCCGTCTTCGCGGGTGCCGACGAGCAGGTCCGCGCCGCGGGAGCGATCCTCGCCGGCGGCCACACCATTCGCGACACCGAGCCGAAGTACGGCCTCGCCGTCGTCGGCACGGTCCATCCCGACGGCGTCTGGATCAAGAGCGGCGCGCGGCCGGGTGACGCTGTCTTCCTCACGAAGCCGCTCGGCACGGGGCTCGTGCTCGCGCGGAAGCAGGATCTCGCAGAGGCGGGCCGCTGGATGACGATGCTCAACGACCGGGCGGCTCAGGTCCTGCGGCCGTTCTCGCCGCATGCGGTCACCGACGTCACCGGCTTCGGCCTGCTCGGTCACGCGCACGAGACCGCCGAGCGGAGCGGCGTGCGGATCCGGCTGCGGACCGGCGCGCTGCCCGCGCTCGAGGGCGCGCTCGAGGCGGCCCGGGCAGGGATCCGCACCGGCGGCGATCCGCGCAACCGCGACTTCGCCGGCCCCCACGTCGAGAGCGACGGCGTGCCGGAGGAGCTCCTCGCGCTCGCCTACGACGCGCAGACGGCGGGCGGCCTGCTCGTAACGCTCCCCAGCGAGAAGGCGCTCTCGCTCGAAGCAGAGTTCGAGCGGGCCGGGCTCTTCCTCGCCCGGGTGGGCTCGGTGGAAGACGGGACGGGCGTCGTGCTCGAGCCGTAGCGCGGGAAACCCGGTCTACACTCGGGTTCGTGCATGCGGGGTCCGCATCGGCGGCGCTGCC
>JAICLM010000266.1 GCA_025927435.1 Thermoleophilia bacterium
CCTCGGCGTTAGACCACCTCCACGCATACCAGACAATGAGCGCCGACGTCGCTATCAACACGATCGAGAGGAAGGCGTAAGCCAAAGTCGGGGTTCCGACAAAGAGCGTCGCGAGTTGGACGCCCGCCAGGAATATTCCGGCAACGATGTTCGCCCTCCGATTGGCCCAGTATTTGAGTATGCGAGAGAGCACAATCATCACGATCGAGATCTCGATCAAGACGGCGGCTCCTAGCAGGAACAGCTGGGTGTAGTGGACCTCCGCCTTGTGGTTGATGAAGACGCTGTAATAGAGCGTTGTGATGTCGATGTACGCGGCGTTGAACATGTAGAAGATCCACAGCAACGAGAGCCGTGACTTCATATCCACGGAACCCCAAGCAGTGCGCGGGGTGGGACGCTCCGGCCGGGTTGCGGATCGGCGCCTCAGGGTGCGCTTGAGTGACGACGGTGCGGGTGCTGCGGACATGTCGACTCCCATGGTGGAGTGAGTTCGCCGGCCACGCTGCATGGGGTCGGCCACTTACAACTCCAACCCGCATCGCCTAGGGGAGGACATTCGTCGGATCGCACTTCTTGAGATCCGACGGACACTTCCGTGGCACCGATGCTTACGGCGCCGCCCGAGACCCTATCACGCGGGCCATTTAGCTCATGACTTTCCACCGGCGTCGATCCTGATGGACTTCCTAGGAGCACTGGCCGGTCGCTCCTCAGGGAATGGCACCATCCTCAGGGTCATTCCGGCACTCGACCACTCGGCCTACCGGTACCCCTGCGCGCGGCCGTATTCCTGCGCGACGTAGAGAGGGACGGCCCTCGACCACGCCTCCTCGACCAGGTCTCGCATCTCGTCGGCGTCGATCGCGTCGAGCCGGACGTGGATCCAGTTGAACCGCATGTCACTCTGACCCGGCAGTTGGAACTTGTGCGGCTCCGCGTCGACGGCGGCCTGTCGCATCTCCTTCGGGAAGCCGCACCCCATGCGCTCGCCGTCCTTGGACAGGGCCAGCCACACGATCTGGCCGACCCGGAACTTGATCTGGCCGCGCACGAGCACCTCGTAGCTTCGAGGAAGCGTCTGCGCCAGGGCCCGGATCTCGTCGGCGGTGACCACCGCGTCAAACCTCGAGGATAGGCGCGACGCCAACGTTACGGCGAGCGCGACCGGCGAAGAGCTAGGAGGAGGCGGAGCGCAGGGCGGCCGCGCGCATCGACGCGACCGTGCCCGGGTTGCGCGACCACTTCGGCCACGAGTACGGCGTCGAGGTCCTGAGCGGACAGCCGATGGTGCAGCCGAGCTTGGCGCCTTTCGCTGTGCTCGAGAAGAGGCCGCGGAGGAGCTTCCGCACCGCCGCCGCGCCGTGCCTGTGCCGCACGACGTTCAGGATCTCCCAGTCCTCGATCCCCTCCCGCAGCACCTCGAGGCGCGCGCTCGCGACCGGCCCGTTCCGGCCGGGGTAGAGCAGCACGTAGGAGCCCTTGGCCTTGTCGTTCGAGACGAGCGGGTTCCCCTTCGAGTACGTCGTGGTCCCCTGTCCGTAGAGGAGCCCGGCGATGCCTTCGTAGGCGGCCCAGTCGACGAAGACGCGCGGGTCGACCGCCGGCTCGGTGGCCGCGAAGCCGGGCGTCGAGTGGGAGGCGGCGTCGTACGTGTACGTCCAGATCTGCTTGTGGTGGCGGCGCGCGGAGTTGATCAGCGCGAGCTCTTCCCTGGCATGAGAGATACCGCGGCGCGTCAGGGACGGGTTCGTGTACCGGCCGTAGTAGCGGCTCGCGAGCACGACCCAGACGTCGACGTCGTCCTTGCCGCCGTTCCAGAGGAAGCGGTTCTGAGCGGTCGGCTTCCCCGTCACGAGCACGTGGCCGTCCGGGAAACACGAGTGCGTCGCCTTCGCCTGCTTCCCGACGACCCTGAAGCGCGACGCGCCGGGCTCGTCCATCCCGTACAGGTACGGGTATGCGTCCACCCAACCGTGCTTCTGCCAGAAGCCGTGGACGGAGCGAAGGTACGAGCACCAGCCCTGCGGCTTGAACGGCGACCGGCCGCCGACGTACGTGCTCGGGCTCCAGCGATTGTTCGAGATCGGGATCCACATCGACGCGAACTGCGCGGGCTGGCCGGCGGCCGCGATCATCTGCCCGGTCTTGTCGAGCCACCAGCGGCGGTCGCTCGTGTAGCCCGAGGCGGCCCTGGGGTTGCCGTAGCCCCAGCTGTTCGGGGAGAGCCGGTACGAGGCGAGGAAGCTGAAGAGCCCCGGCAGCGTCGACTCGGGCGAGACGCCGTAGAGGCCGGCGGCCTTGTTCGCATACGACTGCGGCGAGAAGTTGAAGGCGGTGAGCAGGCTCCCTGCGACCTGGTTCTGCTTCGGCAGGCTCACCGGCGAGACCGTGACCGCGATCGGCACCGACGTCCTGCTCCCGTCGGCGACGACCACGACCGAGCCCTGGTACGTGCCCGGCGCCGTGTCGTAGGGGACCGTCACCTGCAGCCAGACGGGCTGGTTCGCGTGCTCCGTCGCGCGCTGCGATCCGTCCCACGGCATGAGCGCGTCGGGGACGGGCTTCCCACCGACCGAGACGTAGTGGGCGAAGAAGAGATTCAGCTGGAGGGGCGCGTCGATCGTCGGTGACGAGATCGAGACCTTCTGCGCTCCGCGGACGAGAAGCGTCGCGTCGTCGACTCCCCCGATCGGCATCGAGAGTGCCACGGAGGACGCGGCGTGGGCCGGCGCGGCGGCTGAGGC
>JAICLM010000190.1 GCA_025927435.1 Thermoleophilia bacterium
GTGGTCCTCGATCCGGATGAACCTCTCGACGACGTTCGCCGCGACGATGACCGTCCTGATCGGAATGTGCCTGCTCGGGCTGTTCCTCGCCCTCGGCACCTGGGTTCTCTCCTGGAGCAACCACGTCCAGAAGGAGCTCCAAGTCCACGTCTACTTCCAGACCGATGCGACGCCGCAGCAGGAGGCGGCCGTGGCCGCCAGGCTTCGCAGCGACCCCCGCGTGAAGCAGCTGGACTACGTGTCGAAGGCCGAGGCCCTGGAGCAGATGAGGAGGAACTTCAAGGCCCTCACGGCGGGGGTTTTGCTCCCCCAGAATCCGCTGCCCGACTCGTACACCGTCACGCCGCTGAAGGCCGCCTACACGCCCCTGATCGGCAAGAAGGTCAAGACTGCGGGCTGGCCCGCGGTCGCCAACGTGCGGTGGGGGAGCGAGACGGCGAAACGCGTACTCACGATCGCGAAGGTCATCTCGCTCGTCTTCCTGATCGCCGTCATCCTGCTCGTGGTCGCCTCGACGCTTTTGATCGCGAACACGATCCGGCTCTCGATCTTCGCGCGGCGACGCGAGATCGAGGTGATGAAGCTCGTCGGCGCGACGAACTGGTTCATCCGTGGGCCGTTCATGCTCGAGGGGCTGGTCTGCGGCCTCGTGGGTTCGCTGCTCGCCGTGATCCTGCTCGTGCTCGGAAAGACGGTTGCGCTGCCTTCGATCCTGCCGCACATCGGCGGCGGTGAAGGCTCCGACGTGCACTCGGTGTCCTTCACGTTCAACGCGCTCGCGCTCCTCGCCGCGGGCCTGCTCCTCGGCGCGCTGGGCTCCGGTCTGACCCTCCGCCGCTTCCTGCAGGTCTAGGAGGTCTCCCCGGTGGCGCGGGGGCGGCAGAAGCGCCCCAGTCGGAGCGAGCGGCATCGGCGGCGTCACGCACCTGCGAGACGACCCGTCTCGGAGCTGACCGTCCGGCTGCCGGAGCGGCACGTCGAGCCGGAAACGGTGATCGCGCACCTCGGGCCGACCAACTCCGGCAAGACGCACGACGCCCTCCGCTTTCTGATCGAGACCGGGAGGGGCGTCTACGCAGCGCCGCTGCGGATGCTCGCGCAGGAGGCGCACCGGCGGCTCTCCGTTGAGCTCGGCGAGGAGGGCGTCGGCCTCGTTACGGGCGAGGAGCGGGTCAATCCCGGCGCGCCGATCGTCTGCTGCACGGCCGAGATGGCGCCGGCGAGCGGCGAGACGCTCGTGCTCGACGAGGTGCAGTGGGCCGAGGACGAGGAGCGCGGCTCGGCGTGGACGCGGCTCCTGCTCGGCGGCGAGTACCGGCACATCCTCCTGCTCGGCGCGGTGGAGGCGCTGCCGCTCGTGCGGCACGCGTTCCCCCAGGTCGAGCTCCGCTTCTTCGAGCGGAAGGCGCCGCTCGACTGGGCCGGCCGCCGCGGCATCAACGGCCTCGGTCCGGGCACGGTCGTCGTCGCCTTCAGCCGCCGCGCCGTGATCGGTCTCGCCGGCGAGCTGAACCAGCTTCACCCGGGGCGCGTGGCCTGCCTCTACGGCGCGATGCCGCTCGCGTCGCGGCGGGAGGAGATCGACCGCTTCGTCGACGGCCGCGCGGAGGTGTGCGCGGCGACCGACGTGCTGGGCCACGGCGTAAACCTCCCCTGCGAGACGCTCCTCTTCGCCGAGACGACGAAGTTCGACGGCAAGGAGCGGCGCGACCTCGAACCGTGGGAAATTGCGCAGATCGCCGGCCGCGCGGGCCGCTTCGGCTTCCACGAGCGCGGCCACGTCGGCGTGCTCACCGGCGTGCCGTGGGCAGACCCTGATCCGGAGCTCGTCCGCGCCGCCCTCGTCCCGCACATCCCGATCGAGGACGGCCACCTCGGCTACCGCATCGTGGACAGCGGCCGCTTGCGCCCGCAGCTCTCCGACCTCAACGTGACGCGCGTCGACGAGCTCGAGCCCGCGCTGCACGCGTGGCGCCACGCGGCCCTGCGCTACTGGAGCGTCGACGGGTGGCTCGAGGTCGAGTCGATCCAGCCGCTCCTCGCGCGGCTCGACGCGGTGCGCGACGCGCTCCACCACGCGCGCCGCAGCCTCGAGCTCGCGGACGTCTGGAAGCTCGTGCAGGCACCCGTGGACGAGGACAACGCGCCGCTGCTGGGGACGCTGGCCGCCGCGCTCGCCGGCGACAGGCCGCAGCAGACCGTGCTCGGCTGGATCCTCGACCCGCGGCGTCTCGCCGCGGCCGGGCTGGAGGAAGCGGAGCAGGCCGCGCGCGAGGCATCGATCCTTCGCTGGTTCGCGCTGCAGTACCCGGGCGTCGCCGGCGTCACCAGCGAGCGGGCCGCCGCCCTCGAGGAAGCCGCGGCGGCGCGGGTCGTGGGCGAGCTGCGCGCCGAGATCGAGGATCCGACGATCGGGCGCTGCCGCGTCTGCGGTGCGAGGACGGCACCGTGGGCGACACTCTGCGACCGGTGCTTCATGGCGCGGGGCTATCGCGCCGGGCGTCGCTAGCGGCGTCCTTCCACGCCTGACGGAGCTCCTGCCGGTAGAAGACGAAGAGGATCAGCGAAACGAGGAGCAGCACCGCCTCGTCGAACGGCCCGGGAATCGGCGCCAGGCCGAGTGCAGCCAGCCAGCGGATCGGCCGCGGGATCCCGCCGTAGCCGATCACGATCCGCACGGCCCGGGCGGTCCGCTTGATGAACCGCTTCACGAGGGCCGCAACATCAACTGCGTGGCGCGGAAGAGCGCCATCGTCCGGCCGTCGGGGCCGGACACGGTCGCATCCCAGAGCTGCGTCGTCCGGCCGCCGTGGACGAGTCTCGCCTCGGCGTCGATCGTCGTCCCGGGCTGGGCCGTGCGCAGGAAGTTCGTCTTCAGCTCGACGGTCGTGAAGCCGGTCGCACCGTCGGGCAGGTTGAGGATGCAGCCGTAGCCGCACGCCGAGTCGGCGAACCCCACGACGGTGCCCGCGTGGAGATAGCCGTTCGGTGCCATGTGCTTCTCCTCGAGCTCGAGCCGCGCCCGGACGTAGCCGTCCCCGGCCTCCCGGAAGTCGATTCCGAGCAGGCCGGGGAAGCCGACTGAGCCCATCTCCTGCAGCTGCGCGAGCGTGAGCTCCACGGTCGCGACCCTACACGGGCCGCCTCAGACGATCGCTCTCGCCACTTTTGCGACGTCCTGGACGACCTTCGCCTTCAGCGCTGTGTTCGCGAGCTTCTTGATCGTCTTCGCGCGGCGGTCGACCGGCCGCGGCGGCTCGGTCTTCGTCATTGCCGCCATCCCGATCTCCATGACGCCGATTGCGAGGTGCGGCAGCCAGTGCTTCTTGCCGCGCTGGCGCGCGCCGGTGAGCTGGGGGACGAGCGCGAGCGTCGCTCCGCCGACCGCGTCGAGGGCGAGGTGAACCTTCATCGGCACGACGTTCTTCACGCTCAGCTCGTAGTCGGTGATGTTCGAGTAGAGCGCCTCGACGCCACCGACCGCGCGTGCCGTGATCCCTTCGGGGCTCGTTCGCCCGAGCCGCAGGAGCGTGGGGGCGAGGACGAGCGCCGGCCCCACGACATGGTCGACTGCGCCATGGACGCTCGTCGGAATGAACCGCATCTTCATCGTGACCTCCGTTTCTTGGCTCGAGAACGGGTTTGCCGCCGGAGCCCGTCCCTACACTTGCCCGGCGATGGCCAAGCAATCAGGCGAAAAGCTGATCGTGGACAACCGCCGCGCGCGGCACGACTACCACCTCTCGGATCGTGTGGAGGCCGGCGTCGTGCTCACGGGCACCGAGGTGAAGTCGCTGCGCGGCGGGGAGGCGACCATGCGGCAGGCGTACGCGGAGGTGCGCGACGGCGAGGCGTGGCTCGTCGGCCTTCACGTGCCCGAGTACACCGAGGGGAACCGCGCGAACCACGACCCGGATCGGCCGCGCAAGCTCCTCCTCCACCGGAAGGAGATCGAGCGCCTGGCGTCGTCCGTGGCCGAGAAGGGCTTCACGGTCGTGCCCACGCGGCTCTACTTCCGGAACGGCCGCGTCAAGGTCGAGCTCGCCCTCGCGCGCGGCAAGGAGCTGCGCGACAAGCGGCGCGACATCGCGGCCCGCGACGCGCGACGCCAGATCGAGCGCGAGCTGAAGAGCCTACGCCGTTAGACCGTGTTAGGGTCGGCCCGCTTGGTGCACTCCGCCGGGCGGTAGAAGGACATCGGTCAGAGAAGGGGGACTCATGCGATATCCACGGAAACGGCTTGCGCTCACGCTGGGAGCCGTCGTAGCGGTCGCCACGACGATCCTGCTGGCGGGCAGCGCAGGCAGTGCGACGGCAGCGCCGCAATACGACATCTCGACACTTGCCGGGAAGGTGGCTTCCCTCCACGGGACGGCCGGACTGCAGATCCGCTTCTCGGCATTCATCGAAGAAGAGGCGGAGGACACCGCCGCGCCGCCGGTCTCGAGCCCGATCACGCCGACCTTCGTCCCGGGCAGCCCGCTCGACGGCAACACGATCCTGCCGCCGGACGTGACGGTGAAC
>JAICLM010000294.1 GCA_025927435.1 Thermoleophilia bacterium
AGACCGCGCGCCGCTCGAGCCACTCCTCGTCGCGCCAGACGTGCTTTGCGTCCCAGACGACGGAGGCGTTCGCCGGCGGCACCTCGGTGTGGAAGGCGAGCGGGTCGCTCTTCAGGCGCAGCCGTCCGTCCTGGGTTCGGATCTCGAACTTGTACTTCGTCCCCTCGTCCACGCCCGGGACGAACAGCTCCCAGATGCCGGACGCGCCGAGCGAGCGCATCGGGTGCAGGCGCCCGTCCCACGAGTTGAAGTCGCCGACCACCGCGACCGAGTGCGCGTTCGGCGCCCAGACGGCGAAGGCGGTGCCGGCCACGCCGTCGAGCTCGCGGACGTGCGCGCCGAGCCGCTCGTAGAGGTGCTCGTGCCGTCCCTCCATCGCAAGGTGCAGGTCGAGCTCGCCGAGCGTGGGCAGGAACGAGTACGGGTCTCGGACCGTGAACGTGTTCCCGTCCGGGTACTCGACCTCGAGCTCGTACTCGAGCGGCAGCCGCGCCTTCGGCAGCAGCGCCTCCCACAGGCCGGCGGGATCCTTGAGCTCCGCGTCGACGCCTGCCGGCTGGATCCGGACGGCCTGCGCCTCCGGCCGCAGCGTGCGCACGACGACGCCGTCCTCGGCCTCGTGGGCGCCGAGCACGCCGTGGGGATTGGCCCCGAGATCGACGGTCACAGTGCTTCCGCGGCCTGGTGCATGAGCCGCTCGATACCCGCGACGGGGATTCCAACCCAGTCGGGCCGGTTGTCGAGCTCGTAGCGCAGCTCGTACACCGCCTTCTCGAGCTCGAACACCGCGAGCAGGCGCTCGACCGCGGCGTCGCCGGGCGGCAGCAGTGTTGCGTCGACGGTGTCGAGGTAGCTCTCGAGGAACCGCTCGCGCGCCCGCTCCTCCCAGTCCTCGGGCACGTCGGCGTTGCGCGTCAGCTCGGCCGCCGTCGCCGCATACGCGAAGGAACGGAGCATTCCGGCGACGTCGCGCAGCGGGGAGCGCTTGCGTCGCCGCTCGACGAGCGTCCGCGCAGGCTCGCCCTCGAAGTCGAGGAGGATCCAGTCGTTCCTGCTCCAGAGCGCCTGGCCGAGGTGGTAGTCGCCATGGGTGCGGATCACGCGGCCGCTCGAGCCCGCATGGGTGAGGAGCCGCAGCTGCTCGCGCACCTCCTCGCCGCGGCCGAGGATCGGCGCGAGACGCTCGTCGTCGTCGGGTAGCGAGAGGAAGACGCGCGCGATCTCCTCGTCCACCGTCGCGGTCAGGAGGCCGAGCGACTCGACACTCGGCTCCTCGGGCGCGAAAGCGGGGTCGCTCGGGTCGGAGCCGAGGGCGGAATGCATGTTGGCGGTCACCTCGCCGAGCCGACCGAGCCGGTCGAGGAAGCTCTCGGGCGCCGACGCGATCTCGCCGAGCGCGAGCTCCCAGCCTCCGATCGCGCCGGCGACGTACTCCTGCAACAGGCCGAGCGTGGCCGTGAGCGGCCCGCCCGAGTACGCGTACCAGCCGCCGAGCGCCGGGATGTTGCGGAAGCCCTGCTCGCCGAGGAAGCGAAGCATCTCGAGCTCCGGGTTGATGCCGGGCTCCAGGCGGCGGAAGACCTTGAGGATGAGTGTCTCGTTGAAGACGACCGAGCTGTTCGACTGCTCAGAAGAGACGAGCCGTGCGGTGCCGAGCTCGCGGCTCAGCGGAGAGAAGTCCTCGGCCGGGCTGAACTCGACCGCGCCTTCCGAGCCCTTGAGTGTCGATCCCGTCCGCATCGCGCTGACGATCTCGCGCGCCAGTCCGGCG
>JAICLM010000251.1 GCA_025927435.1 Thermoleophilia bacterium
GTCGAGGCCGACCTCGTCCTCCCCATTCCCGACTCGGGCACTCCGGCCGCGATCGGCTTCGCGCGCGCGCTCGGGCTGCCGTTCAGCGAGGGGCTGATCAAGAACCGCTACGTCCAGCGCACGTTCATCCAGCCCGACCAGGAGCTGCGGCGGCAGGGAATCAAGCTCAAGTACCACCCCGTCGCCGAGGTGGCGGGCAAGCGCGTGGTCGCGGTCGACGACTCGATCGTCCGCGGGAACACGACCCGCGAGATCGTGCGGATGCTCTTCGACGCCGGCGCGGCCGAGGTGCATCTCCGCGTCTCGTCACCGCCGGTGATCGGCCAGTGCTTCTACGGGATCGACCTCGCCGACCCGTCGGAGATGATCGCTTCCACCCGGACGGTCGAGGAGGTGCGCGAGCACGTCGGCGCCACCTCGCTCGCGTACCTCTCGCATGACGGCCTCGTCGAGGCGACGCGGCGGCCTGCGTCGGCGCTCTGCCGCGCCTGCCTCACCGGCGAGTACCCGACCGAGGTGCCCGCGGAGGCTGCGAAGCTCCGCTTCGAGCCGGCACGCGCCTAGCCGCCGCGACATCGTCCCGGTCGTTGGCAGGATGAGCCGGCCGTGCAGCTCTTCCACTATCACCTCGTCACGAGCCGCGTCCGCGAGGTCGAGGCGCGCTACATCGGCAAGCTCGCGTTCGATCTCGTCGCGCGCCACGGCCGGATCGGGGAGGAGCTCACGTCGTACGAGCCCGGCATGGCGTGGCACGAGCTCGACGCGATCGGCTTCAAGCTCCGGCTCACCGAGCTCGAGAAGGGAGCTGTGAACGTCGTCGTCCAACCGGGCCAGTGGCCGACGCCGCGCGTCGACCACCTCGGGTTCGTGCTCGACGAGGACGAGTTCGACGCGGCCATCGAGCGGGCCGAGCAGAGCGACCTGCGCGTCCAGGAGCACGGCGGCCGGCGCACGTTCGTCTCCACCAACGCCGGTTACCGGCTCGAGCTCCATCCGCCGCGAGAGTGGATCGACGAGCTGCTCGCTCAGGGAGACGAGCTGCAGCTGTCGGAGCTGCATCTCAAGGCAGACGATCCGTCGGGCAAGGCGAAGGCGCTCGCGCAGATCCTCGACGCCGACCGCGACGGAAGCAGCGTCGAGGTCGGAGAGACCGTCGTCCGCTTCGTCCGCGGCGGCCCGCAGGGCCGGCCGGAGCTCTTCGGCGAGCTGTTCGTCTAGCAGGCTTCGTAGACTCGGCGCGTGGCGGAGGAAGGACGGACGTACGACGCGGCCGGCGTCTCGCTCGCCACGGCCGACGCGGTCGTGGAACGGCTGCGCGCTGCGGTCGAGTCGACCGGCGCGCAGGGCTTCGGCGCCTTCGCTGCACTTCACCCACTGGGCGACGGCCGCTTCCTCGCAGCCTCGACCGACGGCGTCGGCACGAAGCTGATCCTCGCCCGGCAGCGCGGGGCACTGCGCGCCTGCGGCGCCGATCTCGCCGCGCACTGCATCAACGACGTGATCACGTGCGGAGCCGAACCCCTGCTGCTGCTCGACTACGTCGCCGCGGCGCAGGTCGAGCTCGAGGACGTGGCCGAGCTCGTCGAGGGCGCCGCCGAGGTCTGCCGCGCCGCAGGCGTCGCGCTCGTCGGCGGGGAGACGGCCGAGCTCCCGGGCATCTACCGGGACGGAGAGCTCGACTTCGCCGGCACCTGCGTCGGAGTCGTCGACGAGCCGCTCGACGGATCCGCCGTCGAGGCAGGCGACGTCGTGCTCGGCTTCCCGTCCGCCGGTGTCCACGCAAACGGATTCACGCTCGTGCGGCGTGTACTCGAGGAGGAGGACTACGACGGCCCCGACCTGCTCGCCCCGACCCGCCTCTACCTCGACGTCGCGAGAAGGCTGCGCGGCCGGGCGCTCGCATTCGCACACGTGACCGGCGGCGGCATCCTCGGCAACCTCGAGCGCGTCCTCCCCGCCGGCCGCAGCGCCGAGATCGACTGGGACTCGTGGGAGCGTCCGCTCGTCTTCCGCTGGCTCGGCCGCCACGTCGAAGAGGACGAGCTGCGCCGCGTGTTCAACCTCGGCATCGGCTGGTGCGCGGTCGTGCGGGACGCGGAGCCCGGAGAGCGCGTGATCGGGCGGATCGCGTGATCGGCGTCCTCGTCAGCGGCGAGGGGACGAATCTCCAGGCGCTGCTCGACGCCGGGCTGCCCGTCGTCGCCGTCGCGAGCAACCGCTTCGCCGCTCCCGCGCTGACGCGAGCCTCCTGCGCGACCGCCGCCTTCGAGCTCACCGACTTCCCGGACCGTGCGGCTCGCGACGCGGCGATGGCCGACTGGCTCGAGCAGCAGGGCGTTCGCCTCGTCGTCCTCGCCGGCTACATGCACCTGCTCACGCCTGCCTTCCTCGACCGCTTCCCCGACGCGGTCGTCAACGTCCACCCTTCGCTGCTGCCGGAGTTCCCCGGCGCGCACGCGGTGGAGGAGCAGCTCGCGGCCGGCGTGGGCGAGTCGGGCGCGACGGTGCACCTCGTCGACGAGGGCGTCGACAGCGGAGCCGTGCTCGCGCAGGAGCGCGTCCCGGTGCTGGCCGGTGACACGGCGGAGACGCTGCACGAGCGAATCAAGTCGGTCGAGCACCGGCTGCTGCCCGAGGTGGTGAGGGAACTGTGCGCGCGCTGATCTCGACCTGGGACAAGTCCGGCCTGGACACGTTCGCGCGTGGGCTCGTCACGCTCGGCTGGCGGCTCGTGGCGAGCGGCAACACCGCGGCAGCGCTCGAGGCGATCGGCCTGCCGGTCGAGCGGGTCGAGGACGTCACCGCCTCGCCGGAGATGCTCGGCGGCCGCGTGAAGACGCTCCACCCGCGCGTCCACGCCGGGATCCTCGCCCGCCGCGACGAGCCGGAGGACGTCGCGACCCTCGCAGAGCACGACATCGAGGCGTTCGACCTGGTGTGCGTGAACCTCTACCCATTCGAGGAGGTCACGGCCAAACGGGGGGTGACGGAGGAAGAGGCGGTCGAGACGATCGACATCGGCGGCCCGTCGCTGCTGCGCGGCGCGGCGAAGAACTTCGCCCATTGTGCTCCTGTTTGTCGACCCGGGCAATACCAC
>JAICLM010000286.1 GCA_025927435.1 Thermoleophilia bacterium
GCCCGGCCGGCGTGATCCGGTCGGTCGACCAGGAGTCGTCCTGGATGACCTTCACCTCGGCCCCGGGAATCTTCTCCTCCATCGCCCGCTTCATCACCTCGAGCGCCGGACAACCGAGGAAGGTGGGCGTGAACTCGATCCGGACGTGTCCGTTCTCGACATCGACCGAACGGATGACGCCCAGGTCGACGAGCGAGACGACGGGGATCTCCGGATCCGGGATCTCCTCGAGCGCCTCCCAGACCTGAGCCTCGGCTACCACTGCGCTCCCGCCGGTGCGGACCGACGCACCATCGTCATCTCCTCCCACATGGGCGCGAGCTCGTCGGTGTGCGTGCCGCGCTCGACCGCCTCGACCTCGGCGAGGCCGACGCGCGACACGAGCTCACTGCGCAGCTCGGACGGGAGAACGCCGAGCGCGTACGGCCAGAGCTCCTCGACCGCTTTCCGGAAGCGCGGCTCCTCGCGCAGCCGCTCGTGCCACATCTCGGCGTGCATGCGGTGGTACGCCTCCTCGCGGTCGATCTTCGCCGCGAGCCCCGCCACAGCGGGGTCGGAATCGTCCTTCAGCGCCGCGATCCGGATCTCGTCGGCGACCTCGTACAGCCAGCGGCGCGCGATCGTGTGCGCCCACTCGAGCAGATGGAGCTCGACGAGCGGCGCGCAGCGGTACTCCTCCGGCTTGCGATCGAAGGCGAGTGTGTCGGCATCGCCGTCGGCCCCCGCCAACAGCTCGTACACGGCGCGCGCGTGCCCGATCTCGTTCTGCGCGATCGAGGAGAAGGCGACGTCCTCCTCGAGCATGGGCGCGATGCCCGTCCACTCGGAGTCGCGCCAGCCGAGGACGAGCTCGTCGTCAGCCAGGCCCAGCAGTGCCTGCTCGTTCACGAGCCTCCTTCAGCCTCGCCTTGATCGAGTAGCCGTCCACCCGGCGGTACTTGAGATCGAACTCGTCCGCCCAGTCCTCGACGTCGTGGATCGCGTCGCGCGGGACGAGCCAGAGCGCGACCGACTCGCCGCGCCGGCCGTACTGCTCGCGCGCCCACGCCTCGGCGAACTCGGCATCCGGCGCCACGACCGAGCCTGCGTGCTCGAACGCGGCGCCGCGCTTCTCCTTGCGAAAGACCTCCCAGACGGGGTGGCTCATGCCGCCAGAACTACGTCCCGCACCCACTGCTCCTGGTCGAGGAAGCGGCGGCGGAGCGCGAGTCGCTCCTCGGTCTTCGGGCCGTGGCCGGTCACGACGTGCTTGAGCTCGTCCCAGTCCGGCTCCGTGTACTCCCAGACGCCGTCGTCGCGCTTGCGCAGCTTCGGGTCCGGGACGGTGAGGCCGAGCTCCCGGATCTGCGGCACGTAGCCGTCGAGGAACTGCTGCCGGGCCTCCTCGTTGCCCTGCGACTTGATCCGCCACAGGTACATCGGGTCCTCGTCGGATGGGATCGGGTTGCCGTGGAACTGCATCAGCGGGCCCCACCAGCGGTCGAGCGCCTCCTGCACGAGCTCGAACTGCTCGGGCGTGCCAGTCACCATCGCCAGGATCACGTCGCGCCCGTGGAGGATGTGGAACGACTCCTCCCAGCAGATCTTCTTCATGATCCGCGCGTACGGCGCATACGAGCACTTGAGCAGCGCCTTCTGGCTGATGATCGCGGCCGCGTCGACGAGCCAGGCGATGACGCCGACGTCTCCCCAGGTTTTCGTGGGGTAATGGAAGACGTTGTGGAACTTCGCCTTCCCGTCCACGAGATCGGCGAGGGACTGCTCGCGCGGCTTGCCGAGATCCTCCACCACGCGGTAGATCAGCTGCGCGTGGCCGACCTCGTCCTGCACCTTCGCCGTCAGCGCGAGCTTGCGCTGGAGCGTCGGGGCACGGAGGATCCACTCGCGCTCGGGCAAGACGCCCATGAGCTCGGAGTTGCCGTGCATCTCGATGAACTTGA
>JAICLM010000073.1 GCA_025927435.1 Thermoleophilia bacterium
ATCCCACGGGGTCGAAGGCGGTGCGCGCCTCGATGGGCTCGCTCTTCCGCGTTCCTTCGAGCGGGTTCGCCGACGCTCCCGGGAAGCGGGTGGCGCTCGTGGCGGGCGGCGGAACGCCGTTGCCCGAGCTGGAGTCGAGCGGAGACGTCGTCCTCGTGCTCGGCGCAGAACGGGAAGGTCTGCCGGCCGACGTCCTCGCCGGCTGCGACGAACAAGCCTCGATCCCACAACCCGGGGGCAGCGACTCGCTCAACGTCGCGATGGCGGGCGCAATCGCCCTCTACGAGCTGGCTCGCGGGCAACAGGCCTAGAAAGCGTCCGGCCCCCTTGCGGGGGCCGGACCAGAGTTTCGCCGAGCCGGTTTCGCTTTCGTCCGCCTCGTCCAACCGGCCTTCCGCCTCGGGATTGCTCCCTCTTCGTCTGACCGCTCGGTCGTGGTTTCGACCTACTCGCGCTCCGTGCTCGGCGCAAGAAGGAACCTACGCGAACCCTGTCACCGGATCAAGACCGAGCCGCACCGTTTTTGTCGCAATTTGCGCGCTGATCATTTTCGGCGGGCGATCCAGACGCTGTCCTCGCCGCCGGCGAACGGCCGCCGGTCGAACCACCCGTAGCACTCGAGCACCTCGAAGCCGGACTCGGCGAGGAGCGTGTGCCAGCGCGCGGGCTCGACCCACCACAGCGTCATCGTCGAGGAGCCCTGCAGCCCGCGCACCGAGAGCGTGAGGGTCTGAGCGGCGAGATCCCAGTCGGCGCGCTCGTCGATGCCCGGCTCGCGCTCGATCCAGCGGCCGTGCGTCTCCTCGATGTCCTCGCGGGACGGGGTGAAGACGTCGAAGACGAGACGCCCGCCCGGCCGCAGCAGCTCGCGCGCGGCGCGGAGCGCCTCGAGCCGCTCGTCGTCCCCCCGCAGGTGGAGATAGGAGCGGAACGGACACGTCACGATCGGGACGCGCTCGTCGACCGGCGGCCGCCGCAGGTCGCCGAGCCGCAGGTCCAGCCGCTCCCCGACGCCGGCCTCCCGTGCCCGCTCGGAGCAGACCGCGAGCATCCCGGCGGACGAGTCGATGCCGATCACGTACGCGCCGGCGAGAGCGGTCGGGATGGCGATCCTGCCGGTGCCGACCCCGAGCTCGACCACCCCGCCGCCGGCTGCGAGCGCCTCCTCGACATAGAACGAGACGTCCTCGATGACGCTCGCGCTCCACGGGTCGTAGAGCCACGCAATGGGGTCGTACACGCTCAGGGCTTGCGGGCGACCCAGACCATCTCGAGCGAGGAGTCGTCGTAGGGGCGCTCGTCGAACCAGCCGTGGAGAGCTTCCACCTCGAGCCCGCTGACCTCGATCAGCCCCTCGAGCTCCGAGCGTCCGAGCCACCAGAGCTGCAGCATTCCCACTTCCTCGGCGCCGCGACCGCGGGTGATGTCGACCCGGCTGTCGGCCCAGGCGTAGCGCGGGATCTCCCAGGAATCGCCTCGTTCCTGCCGGACTCCGTCGAGACGGGCGGCCACCTCGCCGCTGAACGCGAAGACGTTGAACGCGAACCTGCCGCCGGGCCGCAGCGCCGCAGCGACGCGCTCGAACGTGCGCCGCCGATCGGCCCAGGTGGGGAGATGGAGCAGGGCGCGAAACGGACAGATCACCAGCTCCACCGGCTCGTCGAGCTCGAGCTCGCGCATGTCTCCTTCGCGAAACTCGATCGGGAGATCTCCCGCCCGCTCCCGCCCGACGGCCAGCATCGCCGGCGAGCGGTCCCAGCCGACGACCCGCTTGCCCGTCTCCTGCGCGATGGGGATCGCGACCCTGCCCGTTCCGACGCCGAGCTCGACGACGGGCTCGGCCGCCGCGCGTGCCAGGGAGACGTACCAGGCGACGTCCTCGGTCATGTCTGCGGCCCAGACGTCGTAGTCGGGAGCGAAGTGGTCGTATTCGGCCATGGCGGGTAGTATCGGCGCAGATGTCTGCTGCGCGCGTGTTCGCCTTTATCTCGCCCCGGCTCGTTGCCGGGGCGTCGGCGCGCTAGCAGCAGCGTCGTCTCCTCCGCAGCTCGAGCCGGGGCGTGAACGTTCCCGTTCCCGTGCCTGCGAGAGGAGGAGAAACCGTTGGATAAGGTCGCCCACGTGAATCCCGACGACCTCGAGAAGGAGGCCCTCGCCGCCGCGTCAGAGGCTAGGTCGCTCACCGCGCTCTCCGAGGTGCGCGTGCGGTACCTCGGTCGCCAGAGCGTGCTGAAGCTCGCGCTGCGCGAGGTGCGCGACCGCGACACCGGGATGACGCTCAACGCCGTGCGCGAGACGGTCGAGTCGGCGCTCGCGACGCGCGAGGCCGAGCTGGCCCGCGCCGAGCTCGAGGAGAGGCTCGCGACCGAGCGTGTCGACGTGACGCTGCCCGCGCAGCTGCTCGGGCCGCCGAAGCTGCGCCCGCGCGGCACGCTCCACCCGTCCACGCTCGTCCGCCGCGATGTCGAGGACATCTTCCTCGGCCTCGGCTACGAGATCGTCGACGGCCGCGAGGTCGAGACCACCCGCTACAACTTCGACGCGCTCGGCTTCCCGGACTGGCATCCGACGCGCTCGCCGCGCGCCTCGCTCTTCCTCGACGACGAGACCCTCCTGCGCACCGAGACATCGCCGGCCCAGATCCACAAGATGGAAGAGCGGCGGCCGCCGATCTACATGGTCTCCATCGGTCGCGTCTACCGGCGCGACACGATCGACGCGACGCACTTCCCGATCTTCCACCAGTACGAGGGGCTGGCAATCGACAAGGGCATCACGCTCGCCGACCTCAAGGGGACGCTCCTCCACGTGATGCGCGAGCTGTACGGGCCGGAGCGCGAGGTGCGCTTCCGCACCCACTACTTCCCGTTCACGGAGCCCTCGATGGAGCCCGACGTCTCGTGCTTCAACTGCGGCGGCGCGGGCTGCCCGGTCTGCAAGCACTCGGGCTGGATCGAGATGGGCGGCTCCGGGATGGTCGACCCGTACCTGTACGAGTTCGTCGGCTGGGGGCCGGAGGAGTACTCCGGGTTCGCCTTCGGGATGGGAATCGAGCGCACCGCGCAGCTCCGCTACGGCATCTCCGGGATCCGCCCCTTCTGGGACAACGACCTGCGCTTCCTGCGCCAGTTCCGATGAGGATCCCGCTCAGCTGGCTTCGCGAGTACGTCCGCGTCGACGCGAGCGCGCAGGAGATCGCCGCTGCGCTCTCGATCTCGACGGCCGAGGTCAACGGCGTGCACCGGGTCGGGCTGCCCGGGGAACTCGGGCTGTTCCGCGTCGGGCACGTGCTCGAGGCCGAGAAGCATCCCGACGCCGACCGGCTCCAGCTCACGTCCGTCGACGTGGGGGAGGACCGGCCGTACTCGATCGTCTGCGGGGCCTGGAACTTCGGCGCGGGCGCCAAGGTCGCCGTCGCGTTGCCCGGCGCGACGCTGCCGAACGGGCTGACGCTCGAGCGGCGCAAGCTCCGCGGGCAGATGTCCGAGGGGATGATCCTCGCCGAGGACGAGCTCGATCTCGGGGCCGACCACAGCGGGATCATCGTGCTCGACGACGCGCTCGAGGCCGGGACGCCGCTCGCCGACGTCCTGCCCCTCGTCGACGAGGTGCTCGACCTCGAGGCGACCGGCAATCGCGCCGACCTGTTCGCCGTCTACGGCGTCGCGCGCGAGGTCGCGGCGCTGCTCGACGGGGAGCTGCTGCCGATGCCGGGCACGGATCCGCAGCGGGACGGCGAGGAGCCGGTCGGCATCGCGATCGAGGATCCGGCGGGCTGCCTGCGCTTCATCGGCCGCCTCTTCCGCGACGTCACGGTCGGCGAGTCGCCGCTCTGGCTCAAGGCGCGTCTGCGCCATGCCGGCGTGCGGACGATCTCGAACGTCGTCGACGTCACGAACTACGTCATGCTCGCGCTCGGCAGCCCGCTGCACGCCTACGACCTCGATCTGCTTCGCGGCGGCCTCGTCGCGCGCCGCGCGCGCAAGGGGGAGAAGGTGCGGACACTCGACGGCGTCGAGCGCACGCTGAGCGCCGAGGATCTCGTGATCGCCGACGGCGAGCGCGCGGTCGGGCTCGCCGGGATCATGGGCGGCGAGGAGACCGAGGTCTCCGCCACGACGACGAACGTCCTGCTCGAGGCGGCGAACTTCGAGCCGGTCGGGATCCTGCGCAGCTCGGAGCGGCACGCGCTGCGCACCGAGGGCTCGAACCGCTGGGAGAAGGGCGTCGACCCCCACGTCGCGGGGCCGGCGGCCACCTACGCGACGCAGCTGATCGTGGAGCTCGGCGGGGCGCGCTGGACCGGCGCGGAAGACGTGCAGACCGAGCTCCCGGAGCCGGAGGTGATCCGGCTGCGGCCGGAGCGGGCGAGCGAGCTCATGGGGCTCGACGTGGCCGAGGCGGAGCAGGGCGAGATCCTCGGCCGGATCGGCTTCGACCAGGTCCGGCAGGGGTTCCGCGTGCCGACGTGGCGGGCGCGCGACGTGACGCGCGAGGTCGACCTGGTCGAGGAGGTCGCCCGCTTCAAGCTGCCGGAGATCCCGTTCACGCTGCCGCGCCGCGACGCGATGTTCGGGCGCCTCACCCGCGCGCAGCGCCTGCGCCGTCTGGTGGAGGAGGCGCTCGTCGGGGCGGGCTACGCCGAGGCCTACACGCCCACCTTCGTCGCCGAGGGCGACCTACGGCTGCCCGAGCCGCTCTCGGCGGAGGCGGCGGCGCTTCGCACCGTCATCTACGCGTCGCTGCTCGAGCCCGCGCGCCGCAACTCCGACGCCGGCGAGGACGACGTCGCCCTGTTCGAGATCGCGCGGGTTTACCGCGAGGTGGGAGCCGACCTGCCCGAGGAGCACTGGCACGCCGCCGGTATCGCCGACGGCGGCTTCGCCGAAGCCAAGTGGGCGGTCGAGCAGATCTACTCGGCACTCGGTCTCGAGCCCGCGTACGAGCGGACGAACGAGCCGTTTCTCCATCCCGGCAAGGCGGCGCGCACCGGCGAGGGCTGGCTCGGCGAGCTCCACCCGGCGCTGCTCGACGGCGTCTGGGGAGTATTCGAGCTCGACCTCGACGCGCTCGCCGAGGCGGGGCCGCAGGTCGTCGCCTTCGAGGAGGTCAGCCCGTACCCGGAGGTGCGTCAGGATCTTGCCTTCGTCGTGGACGAGGACGTCCCCTCCGCGGAGATCTTCGCCGCGATCCGCGAGGCGGCCGGCGGGCTGCTCCGCGAGCTCGAGGTGTTCGACGAGTACCGGAACCCGGAGACGATCGGCGAGGGGAAGCGGTCGCTCGCGTTCCGGCTTGCCTTCGGCTCGCTCGAGGGGACGCTGACGGACGAGGACGTCGCGCCGGTGCGGGCGTCGATCGTCGACGCGCTCGCGACGCGCTTCGACGCCGTCCTGCGCGCCTAGCCAATCAATCGTCGCGTCGCCGGAGGAGCTTGGCCAGCGTCCTCACGGCGATCAGCGCGCCTGCAGCGGCGCCGACCGCGGTGCCGATCCTCTTCCCACGCTCGGCGGTCTGGTCGATCTCCCGGCGCAGGTCGGCGACGGCGTTGGTGAGCTCGCGCCGCTCGTCCGCGATCTCGCGGCGAAGGTCGGGCTCAGTTGCCATCGCGCAACGCCTCCGCGGTCAGTTCGGCCTCCTCGACGGCCTGCTCGGGCATCACGTTGGCGCCTTGCTGCAGCATGGTCACGCCGATCGCGCCGAGGATCCCGGCGATCAGCAGCAGTCCGCCCCCCACGATGAGGAGGGAGGCCCAGACCGGCAGCGTGGTGGCGATTCCCGCCGCTGCTGCGGCGAGAGCGAAGCAGAGCGCCAGGAAGGCGAGGATTGCCGCCCCGCCGGTGAGGCCGATGCCCACGCCGAGCGCCGCGGCCTTCTTCTTCAGCTCGGCGATCGCGAGCTGCACCTCGAGCTGCACGAACGAGCGCGCGGAATCGGCTACTCGCCTGGTCGCGCCGGAGAGTCCGTTCATAGCCTTCTCCTTACCACCACGGGAGGACCGTAACCAACCCCAAGTCAGTGCGCCGAGAAGCGCTCACCCGGAGGCGGGCTCCTCGTACGGCTGCAGCCGGCCGTACTCCTCGGCGTCGATCGTGAGATGGACCGTTCCCTCCTCGATCGCCCCGACCTTCTCCGAGGGGACGTAGCTCGGGCGGGTGAGGACCGCGCCCGCGCCGACGGCGAGGCCGTCGAAGATGTCGGCCTCGGGATCGCCGAGAACCTGGTCGACCTTGCCGACCTCCCTGCCGTCGGCGGCAACGACGGCCCAGCCGCGCTCGACGACGGTCCAGGCGACGGGATCGGCCATCAGACCGGACGGCGCCCGACGACGAAGGTTGCGCCCTGCGTGCCGACCGGATGCACGTCGCTGAGCGCCCGCGTGATGCGAACACGGCCGGTGATCCCGGCCTCGTCGAGCCGCTCGAGGCAGCGGCCGACCATGCCGGCGGAGGCGCCGTCGCCGCGGCTGCTCGCGCAGCGGAAGCGGAAGCCGGGTCTGCCGGTGGACTGCATCAGGTTGATCGGAGCGCAGAGGACGGCGGCACGGTCGACGTCGGCGCTCGAGTGGAGCTCGAGCTCGGCCACCACGTCGCTCCAGTCGGACGGGAGCGCGTCCAGCGCCGCCCGCCATTCGGTCGCGAGCGAGCGCGCGACCTGTTCCTCCGGCTCGGGTCGCACGCCGCGCGACTCGACGAGCTCGAGGCGCCCGACGATGCCTTCGCCGTCGATGCGGCGCAGAAGTCGCCGCGCTGCCTCGGGTCCGATCCCGGCTCCCTGGGTCGAGACGGTGAAGCGGATCTGCCGGTTGCCGACGCCCGGTCCAGCCGGCCCGAGCAGGGCAGCGGCGCGGGATCGAGCCGCGTCGTCGGCGATTGCGAGGGTCAGCGTGGCCTCGGTCCACCTTGGATCCAGCCCACGTTCGACCTGGTTCCAGCGTTCGGCGAGCGGCACGGCGGGAACCGTACACTCGAGCCGTGGCCAAGGTGGAGCACAGGACAACCCTTGCGAAGAGCGACCTCCACGACGTGCTGCGGGAGATGCTCCTCATCCGCCGGTTCGAGGAGAAGGTGGAAGAGCGCTTCCGCGCCGGTGAGCTCCCCGGGTTCCTCCACGTCGCGATCGGCCAGGAGGCGTCTGCCGTCGGCGTCTGCCGCGCGCTCGAGGACGGCGACGTGATCGCCTCGACGCACCGCGCGCACGGGCACACGCTCGCGAAGGGGACGCACCCGAACGAGTTGATGGCCGAGCTCTACGGGAAGCAGGAGGGGTGTTCGCATGGCTACGGCGGCTCGATGCATCTGTTCGACGTCGAGCGCGGCAACATGGGCGCCAACGCCGTCGTCGGCGGCGGGCTGCCGCTGGTCACCGGTGCCGCGCTCGCCTTCCAGATGCGCGGCGAGCCCCGGGTTGCGGTCGCGTTCTTCGGCGACGGGGCGACGAACATCGGCACGTTCCACGAGGCGCTCAACCTGGCGCAGCTCTGGACGGTTCCGGCGGTGTTCGTGCTCGAGGACAACAAGTGGGCGGAGTCGACGCCGGAGTCGCAGCACTCCCCGATCCGCGACCTCTCCCTGCGCGCGAAGGCGTTCGGCATGAAGGGGCTGAAGGCTGACGGGCAGGACGTCGAGGCGGTGTACAAGGCGGCGCGGCAGGCGCTCGACCACGCGCGGTCCGGCAAGGGCCCGGTCTTCCTCCACCTCGACTGCGTCCGTTTTCGCGGCCACTACATCGGCGATCCGCAGGTGTACCGCGACAAGGACGAGGCGCGGAGGCTCGCCGAGACGCGCGACCCGATCACGCGGCTCCGCGAGAAGCTCCAGCTGGGCGACGATGAGTTCGCCGACCTGGACACGGAGGTCACGGAGATCGTCGAGGCCTCGGTCGAGTTCGCGAAGGCCGGCACCGACCCGGCCCCCGAAGACGCGCTCAAGAACATCTATGCCTGAGCTGACCTACCGCGAGGCCGTCCGCGACGCGCTGTCCACGGCGATGCGCCAGGACGAGGACGTCTTCATCATGGGCGAGGACATCGCCGAGATGGGCGGCTCGATGGGCGTCACAGCGGGAATGCTCGACGAGTTCGGCAAGGAGCGCGTCCGCAACACGCCGATCTCGGAGATGGCGCTCGCCGGGGCGGCGATCGGCGCGGCGATGCAGGGCATGCGCCCGGTCGCCGAGATCATGTACGAGGACTTCCTGACGCTCGCCGCCGAGCAGGTCGTGAACCAGGCGGCGAAACTGCGCTACATGTCGGGTGGGCAGCTCACCGTCCCGGTCACCTTTCGCACCCAGGGCGGCGCCGGCTGGTCGCCGGGCGCGCAGCACGCGCAGCAGCTCGAGGCGTGGTTCGTCCACATCCCCGGGCTCAAGGTCGTCTTCGCTTCCACGCCGGAGGACGTGCGCGGCCTGCTGTGGTCGGCGATCTACGACGACAACCCGGTCGTCTTCTTCGAGCACCGGACGCTGTACCCGATCAAGGGCGACGTCCCGCAGGAGATCGAGCCGATCCCGATCGGGCGCGCGCGCGTGCACCGGGAGGGCGAGGACGTGACCGTGATCGCGACGGGCCGGCTCCTGCACGAGAGCCTGAAGGCGGCGGAGCAGGCGGAGGGCGACGGCATCTCGGTCGAGGTCGTCGACCCGCGCACGCTCCAGCCGCTCGACGAGGAGACGCTTGTGTCGTCCGTGAAGAAGACGAACCGTGCGGTCGTCGCGCACGAGGCGGTCACGCGGATGGGCTTCGGCGCGGAGGTCGCGGCCGTGCTCCAGTACCAGGCGTTCGACTGGCTCGACGCGCCGATCGAGCGCGTCGGCGCGAAGTTCGCTCCGCTGCCGTTCGCGCCCGTGATGGAGCAGTTCGTCGTCCCGCACGCCGAAGAAGTGCTCGCGGCGATCAAGCGCACGGTCGGAAAGGCCTAGGGCGTGGCGACGGAGGTCATCCTCCCGCGGCTCGGCCAGGGCATGGAGTCGGGCACGATCGTCCGCTGGCTCAAGTCGGAGGGCGAGGCGGTGCAGAAGGGCGAGCCGCTGTTCGAGCTCGACACCGACAAGGTGACGCAGGAGGTCGAGGCAGAGGCGGCCGGAGTCCTGCTCAGGATCGCGGTCGCCGAGGGAGAGGTCCCCGTCGGGCAGACGGTCGCGTTCATCGGTTCCGAGGGCGAGGACGTGCCCGAGGTCGCAGCCCCCGCGGAGCAGCCGAAAGAGGAGGCGCAGCCTAGAGCGCCCGAGCCTACCGGGGAGGCAGAAGCCCGGGAAGAGGCCGCCGTTGCGTCCGGGAACGGCCGGATCAAGGCCTCGCCGCTTGCGCGCCGGATGGCGCGGGAGCGCGGCATCGAGCTCTCGGGGATCCGCGGCACGGGCCCCGATGGCCGGA
>JAICLM010000216.1 GCA_025927435.1 Thermoleophilia bacterium
CCGTGCACCCCGTCCCAGACCTCGGGCAGGTGCGGCTCCCAGACGTTGTCGCCGTACTCGTCAGCCACGGTGGAACCCTAAGTCTTGCAGGTGCATTCCTGCCAGAACTCGCCATGACCGAGCGCGACCGGCCGGACACCGGTCGCGCTCTTCGTCACCTCGAGCTACTCGGACGGCTGGACGACGATCAGCGAGTTTCCGTCGGGGTCGCGCAGCCAGAACATCGGCGGAATGGCCCCGCCCCAGCGTGCAACCTCGTCGTCGACGTCGACGCCGGCCGCCTTCAACGCGGCGTGATCCGCGTCGACGTCGGAGGTGTCGAGGCAGATGCCCGTCTGACTGCCGCCTGCCGCGGCCCCCTCGGGCGGGGGCGCGAGGGCGATCGTCGTCGGGGCACCCGGCAACGCTACCTCGACCCAGCGGCCCGCGTCACCCATCGGAACGTCGACGACCTTCTCGAAGCCGAGCTTGTCGACGTAGAAGTCGATCGCGCGGTCGGTGTCGGAGACGGTGACGCAGACGCGGCCGACCTGGGTGAGGTTCAACCTGGACTTCACATTGGACATCGGAGCCTCCTGCTCGTCGTGGTTATTCCTTAGACGGTGCAGCCGCGCGAATCTCATCGCCCGCTCCTCGGCGCGTCGATTTTACTCGCCCTGCGGCGCTCACAGACCGTCGGTTTGGCCGCGAGCTAGAAGCGAAGCAGAGCACCGATGCCGTCTGCGCCCGCGAGTGCTCCCGAGCCGACCCGGACGACGGTGCCGCCGTGGACGAGCGTCTGGTGGATCGCGAGGTCGGCGGCGTCCGCGCGTTGCTCGAGCTTCGTGCCGTCGAGCTGGCACTTGCCGCCGTCGGCGGACGCGCGGCCGCACTCGGGGCAGCGCCACGCGGGATGCGCGACGCCGTCGCCGACGAGCAGCACCTCGACCCGCGCGTCCGATGCGGCGTCGAGCGTCTGCTTCCAGCCGGCCGCCGCGCGATTGTGGCGCCCGTGCTCCTCCTGCCAGCGTTCGAGCACCGCCTCGTCCCGGCGCGCGTGCGCCTCGTCGAGCAGCGGTCGCACCGCTTCCAGGATCTCCGTCGGCGCGGCGTGTGACTCGACCGACGTCCACCCGACGAGTGCGGAACGCGTCTCCTGCGACAGCTTCGCTTCGAACTCCGGGCGAAGCTCCTCGGGCCCGACTGCGACGATCGTCAAGCCGACCCCTCGCCGGACGCGCCTGTCCACTTCACCACCGACGCTCTTCAGATGCTCCGCGACGACGTTCTCGATGTGGCGCTGGTAGCGCGACTGCGACCAGCCGCCCTGGTCGTGCTGGCCGGGAACTTCCTCCGACTCGTCGACGACCTCGACGAGCCTGCCTCCATCCAGGCGGAAGACGGAGCCTCGTTCTCGCGACACGAACACCACGAGTGCGCCGTCGCCGCGGCCGAGTTGGCCGGCGAGCGGCGAGAGGCGAAGCTCCGAGCCGAGGTGCACCGAGTCCCCCACCGGCTCGCTGAGCGGCAGAGCGCGGAGCAGGTGGTCGGCGGAGGAGGCGAAGAGCGCGATCCCGCGGGAGCCGTCACGGTCGAACCCGTCCCACCAGGCGCGAATCCGCTGGATGTCGTCGCGGAGCGCCAGCTTGCAGTCGCGGTCACCGGCATGGCCCTCGCTGAGCTTCTCCGCTTCGGAGAGGACGGCGTTGAACTTCGTCTCCACATCCGGCGTCGTGGGTGTCGAAGACGGGTCGAAATCGACGTAGATGCTGAGCGCGCACCCGTTCTCGGCCTCGAAGGCGGCGAGCTCGCGCAGAATGTCTGTCGTGACGGCGACGGCCATGCGTGCCTCTTAACCGGGGTGGCCGGGAACTACTCCTGGAAGCGGGAACGTCCGGCCGCCGCGTGACGTTTACTAGTACGAGACACGAATTTCCGGAGAAGGAGCAAAGGACTTGAGCGACCAGAACGTGCGTGAGCTGATCATCGTCGGCGGTGGCCCCGCCGGCTACACCGCCGCACTCTACGCGGCGCGCGCCGACCTTGCGCCACTGGTGATCGAGGGCTTCAACTGGGGCGGCCAGCTGATGATCACAAGCGACGTCGAGAACTATCCCGGCTACGCGGACGGGGTGATGGGACCTGAGATGATGGCCGACTTTCGCCGCCAGGCGGAGCGCTTCGGCGCTGAGTTCCTCACCGACGACGTCACGCGCGTCGACCTCTCCGAGCAGCCGCTGCGCGTCTACGTGGGCGACGACGAGTTCGCAGCGCGCGCCGTCATCGTCGCGACCGGAGCGAGCGCCCGCTGGCTCGACATCCCGTCGGAGCAGAAGCACAAGGGCCGCGGCGTGTCCGCCTGCGCCACCTGCGACGCGTCGTTCTTCCGCGACCGTGACGTCTACGTCGTCGGCGGCGGCGACTCTGCCTTCGAGGAGGCGCTGTTCCTGACGAAGTTCGCCTCGCGCGTGCATCTCGTACACCGCCGCGACGAGTTCCGCGCGTCGAAGATCATGGTCGATCGCGCGGAGGCGAACGACAAGCTCGACTTCGTCCTGAACGCCGTCGTCGAGGAGATCATCGGTGACCTGAAGGTCGAGGCGCTCCGCCTTCGCAGTACCGTCGACGACGAGACGTGGGAGGTGCCTGCAGACGGCCTGTTCGTCGCGATCGGCCACGACCCGAACACCGCGCTCTTCGTCGACCAGCTCGACCACGACGCCGGCGGCTACCTGGTCACGAAGCCGGGGACGACGGAGACGAACGTACAGGGCGTCTTCGCCGCGGGCGACGTGCAGGATCACACCTACCGCCAGGCGGTCACGGCGGCCGGCTCGGGCTGTATGGCAGCGCTCGACGCGGAGCGGTTCCTCGCGTCGTTCGAAGGACACCCGGGTACGGCGCTGACGGCTCCGCGTCCGGCCTGATCACTAGCCTCGGAGCGTGGCCGACGTCCCACGCTGGATCGACCTGATCGACCCGTCCGACGACGAGCTTCACGCGCACCTTCCGGAGCACGTGCACGCGACGGCGCTCGCCGCGCTGCGCGCACCCCACGTGCACGACGACGAACCGCGCCCTCGGATCGAGACGCATGGCGACTACGTGCTCGGCGTCTTTCTGGTCCCGGTCGCCGTTCAGTCCGAGGACCGCGTCTACTACCAGGAGATCGACTTCGTCGCGACCGCCGATACCCTCGTCTCGGTGTCGAAGACGCCTCCCGGCGAGCACCCGTTCGACCCGAAGCCGGCGAAGGAAGCATGCCGGGTGCACGACGAGGTCGGCATGTTCGTCTATCACCTCGTCGACGAGGTGGCCGAGCGCTACCTCGATCTGGTCGACGACCTCGACGACGAGATCGACGAGCTCGAGGATCGCGTCGCAGCGGAGTCGCCCGCGGTGGTCGGCAAGCGCCTGCGCGAGCTCCGCGCCGACCTGCGCGGCATCCGCCGTACCCTCACGCCGACGCGCGATGCCGTCCACAAGGTGGTCGACAACCGCGTCGAGCTCGACGAGGACGATCTCTTTCCGCGCGACGTCGAGATCGCTTTCGGCGACGCGTACGACAAGCTGCTGCGCGCGACCGAGGCGCTGGAATCGTCGCGCGACGCCGTCGCAGGCGTGCGCGATTACCTCCAGGGCAAGATCTCGAACGACCAGAACGACGTGATGAAACGGCTGACGCTGATCGCGTCGCTGCTCCTGGTGCCGACGTTCATCGTCGGCCTCTATGGCCAGAACTTCCGCCACATCCCGGAGCTCAGCTGGGCGTTCGGCTACTGGTGGTCCTGGGGGTGGATCCTCGCTACAACTGCGGGCCAGCTGATCTTCTTCCGCTGGAAGCGCTGGATTTAGTGGCCGCTCCGGGAAGTTCGCTACGTCTTGGCCGGCTGCAAACACGTCGCATCGCCG
>JAICLM010000227.1 GCA_025927435.1 Thermoleophilia bacterium
CGGGATCAGAAGGCCGAAGAGAACGAGCTCGACCGCCCAGCCGCGGACGATCCGGTCGCCGATCCAGATGAAGCTCGTCGTCCCCTGCGCGAGCTCGAGGCCCTGATCGAGCGAGCCGACGAGCTCCTGCACGGTCCGGCCGGTCGCCGCGAGCCTTCCCCCGTTCAGCGAGGTAGAGCGATCCGTGAACGCCTCCGGGGGCCGCTCGCCGGCCGTCGTCAGCGTCAACGCCGGGATCCCACGCGCCACGAACGGCCCCTGGTCGTACAGGGTGAAGGGGAACGCGAGGTCGAGCAGCTGCTCGATCACGCCGGCGCGCCGCGCCCGCGTGCCGGTCTGCTCGAGGACGCGCCGGCCCGCTGTGACGACGAGGGAGGCGGCGGGCGAGCGGGGTGCGTCTCCGGCGATCGCGATCCGCACCGGGCCGTCTCCGGCGATCGCGGTCAGGTTGATCGCCGCGAGAATGTGGAAGGGCGCGTGCCGGGCGAAGCGGCGCGCGCCGAGCCCGCCGAAGGAGCCGCCGTCCGTGGAGAGAAAGACGACGGTGTGCGCCGAGCGCACGCGCTGCGCCGCCGGTGCCCCCGGCTGGGCGTAGCCGCGCGCGAGCTCGACGAGCGCGGCGGTGCCGCTCGCGTTGTCGTTCGCCCCCGGCCCGGTTCCGGTGTCGTCGCGGTGCGCCATGACGACGATCGCATCGGACGAGCGGCCCGGGGCGATCGCCCAGACGTTTCGTAGACGGACTCGCCCGAGGCCCGGCACCGGCGCCGCCCACGTGTCCGTCACCGATCGCAGGCCGTAGGGGGCGAGCTGGTCGCGGAACCACTGCGCCGCGCGAATCGAGCCGGGGCCACCCGGCGCCCGGTCCGGGAACTGCGTCGAGAACTGGGCGGCGAGCTCACGCGTCGCCTCCCCGTCGAAGTTCGGCGGCAGCAGGGGCGCCGAGAGCGCCGCGGGCCGCGTCGCGCTGAAGGCGAGCATGAGGAGCGCCAGCGCCGGAACGAGGAATGTCGCGCGGTAGAGCCGCCCGCTGACGGGGCGCTCGAGCGAGCCGCGGCGTGCGCGGCCACGACGCCCGGGTGGCGGGGACGCGGACATCCGGGGGCTATCCTGGCAGCGCCGAGGAGCGCATGACCGAGCCGTCCCCCACGATCCTGCTCGTCGACGACGAAGACTCCGTCCGGAAGGTCCTGGCATTTCCCCTCGAGAAGGACGGATACACCGTCGTCCAGGCCTCCGACGGCGAGGAGGCGCTGCGAGAGTTCGCGGCGACGGACGTCGACCTCGTTGTTCTCGACATCATGTTGCCGCGCCTCGACGGGCTGGAGGTCTGCAGGCGGCTGCGGGCGACGAGCACGGTGCCGATCATCATGCTGACCGCCCGAGACGACGAGCTCGACAAGGTGATCGGGCTCGAGCTCGGCGCCGACGACTACATCACGAAGCCCTTCTCGATCCGCGAGTTTCGCTCGCGGGTCCGGGCGCTTCTGCGGCGGGCGAAGGCGCCGCACGTCGCCGGGGACGCGGGCGAGCGGATCGAGCACGAAGGCCTGACGATCGACGTGCCGCGGCGCTCGGTCGAGGTGCAGGGGCGGCCGGTGCAGCTGACGTATGTGGAGTTCGAGCTCCTGCGCACGCTCGCGAGCCAGCCGGGTCGTGTCTTCAGCCGCAGGATGCTGCTCGAGGCGCTCTGGAAGAGCGCCGACTACCGGGACCCACGGACGATCGACGTCCACGTCCGGCACCTGCGCGAGAAGCTCGAGCCGGAGCCGCGGACGCCGGAGTTCATCCTGACCGTGCGCGGCGTCGGCTACCGCTTCCGCGACCGGTGAGCCCGCTCCGGAGCGTCGGCGGGCGGCTCGCGCTCGCGCTCCTCGCCGTCGTCGCGGGTGTGCTCGCGATCGTGTACGTGATCGTCGTCCCGTCCTACCGCCACTCGCTCGAGAACACGGAGCTGAACGGGCTCGCGGCAGCCGTCGAGCGCGTGATCCCGGCCTTTCCCTCGGACCCGTCGCTGCAGCAGCAGTTCGCCTCGGAGGCGCAGCCGGAGGTGAACGCTCGCGTGATCGTGTTCGACCTGCTGGGCGCGCTGCCGGCACCGCTCGTCCCGGTTGCCGACTCGAACCTGGAGAGCGATTCCAGCGACGTTCAGAACGACCGCATCGCCCTCGAGGCCATCCGCCACTCGACACTCGCCCGCGGCGTGATCACCCGCAACGATCAGTCCTACGCCGAGGTCGCCTACCCGGTGGGCTCGTCGGTGGTGCTGCTCTCGGCTTCCCTGCACGACCAGCTCCAGGCCGTCTCGGTGGTGCGCAGCCGCGTCTTTCTCGCCGGAGCGCTCGCCACGGGCTTCGCGGTTCTCCTCGCGTACGCGGGCGCAAGCCTCTTCACGCGCCGGATCAGGCTCCTCGAGGAGGCCGCCGAGCGGATCGCCGCGGGCGACTTCGAGGAGCCGGTGGTCGACCACGGCGCGGACGAGCTCGGGCAGCTTGCCCGGACGTTCGAGCGGATGCGGCTGCGACTCTCCACGCTCGACCGCGCCCGCGGCGAGTTCATCGCGAACGCGTCGCACGAGCTTCGAACGCCGCTCTTCTCGCTCGGCGGGTTCCTCGAGCTGCTCGACGACCCGGAGATGGACGATTCGACCCGCGAGGAGTTTCTGGCGCAGATGCGGGAGCAGGTCGCGCGCCTGACGAAGCTCGCGACCGACCTGCTTGACCTGTCGCGCCTCGATGCCGGCCGGCTCGCGGTCGCGCGGGAGACGATCGACCTCGCAGAGCTCGCGGACGAGCTCGCGGCCGAGTTCGGCCCCCGGGCCGCCGCCGCGGGGCATTCGCTGGAGACCATGGACGGCACGCCGATTCCGGCCCACGGGGACGCCGAACGGGTCCTCCAGGTGGGGCGGGTGCTCGTCGAGAACGCCCTGATCCATACGCCCGCCGGCACGAACGTGCGGCTCTCGGCCGAGACCGAGGGCGGCCGCGCGATGCTGACGGTGGCCGACGACGGGCCAGGTATCCCGGCGGAGGCGCACCGGCGGATCTTCGAGCGCTTTTCCCGCCTCGACGGCGCACGCGCCTCCGGCAGCGGCCTTGGCCTCGCGATCGCGCGCGAGCTGGCGGAGCTGATGGGCGGGCGCGTCGAGCTGGACGCGCGCGCCGGCTGGACGCGGTTCGTGGTCGTCCTGACCGCGGCGCCGGGCGATTCGACGTGAAAACGCGCAAACTCCCTGTCTGAGCCAAATCTGCCGAAGCGGCCCGGTCGGCGCGCCGATGAATCATCTACAGTCCGGCGGTGCGTCCGAGCTCCCTCGTCCTCGCTCTCGTCGCGGCAGTCGTGGGCGGCGCGGTCGTCCTCGGGGTCGCGGCGGCAGCCGGATGGCTGCACACGGGCGGCACGAAGACGGTTCTCGTCCCGCAGCCCGCGCCGACGGCGGGCGACGCGACGGGGCCGGTGCTCGTCGCCAAGCCGCTTGCCGGGAACGGCTTCCAGCCCGCGCAGATCTACCGGCAGCGCTCGGCCGGCGTCGTCACGATCGTCTCCTACTTCGACTCCGCAGGCTCCCC